>JBCDHV010000328.1:0-5067 GCA_038749615.1 Bacteroidota bacterium | reverse complement strand
CGGCCTCATGAACATCCTCCCTCCTTTCTGGAAGACTTGGCTCGTCGCATTCAGCTCTGTGATCATCGGATTTGGCGCGGTGCTAGCTACCGCCGGCTTCGAGCTTACCCGCGGACTCGCTTACGGCGTACTCGATCTCCTGAGCCAAGCGCCTCTACCCGAGCCGAACGACACCCTCGACTTCACCCTCGGCCTGGTTGGTTGCGTCACCCTGGGATGGGGGCTCACGCTGTTGAGTGCGGTCCGCGTGACGCCGCATCTGACCGCTGACTCTGTTCCCGTCCTCTGGCGTCTCATCGCACTGAGCATGGTGGTCTGGTACGTGACCGACAGCTGGATCTCGGTACGCACAGGCTTCGGGTTGAATGCCGTTTCGAACACGGTACTGACCCTTGCGCTACTGATTCCAATGTGGCGGTGCCGGCTGCTTTCTACCGCCGCGTCCGCCGTGCCCGCAGGTGCCACGAGCTCATGACTGGCTGAGTAGATGCGCGCGGCGCGTGGGCTCGGGGATTTTGTAGCGGGTGGTGGTGTTCAGCGTCAGTGTCTCGGCTTCCTGAAGTGTGATGAGATGACCCGGACTGACGTAGATCGGCTTCACGTTCGAGCGCGTCCGCAGCACCGTTCCGAGCCGGCCCGACGTCTTCTTGTCGAGCAAGGCAGACCAGCTCCCCTTCTCGGTGCCCGGCTCTTCGTAAACGCCGGTCAGGCGAGTCTTGGCCACGCCGAAGGCCGGCTTGCCGAGCCACACGCCGAGATGACAGGCCAACCCAAACCGGCGGGGATGCGCAAGCCCCTGGCCATCTAGCATCAGTACATCGGGCTCGACGCAGAGCTTCTCGTAGGCCGGGAGAATCGACGGAATCTCGCGAAAGCTCAGGAGTCCGGAGATGTACGGAAACGGCACCGGCCCTCGCCAGATGGCCTCATCGATGGTCTCTAGATCCGCGAGCCGGAGCACTACGATGGCTGTCTGTACCTGCCCGTCCCGCACGCTGACATCCAACCCGGCAATGGTAGCCGGCGGCTCGCCAAGCGGTACCAACTCGACGCGCTCCGCCCACGCCCGCTGCACCGCAACCGCCTCCTTCGGCGAGAGCGCCCAGGAATGACGAGGTGGGTTGGAAGGTTGGTGGGCAACTGGGTTAGTCTTCATTCGCAACGTTCGATTTTACTCCCCGACCCAACAGCCCACCCAAAGTGAACCCTGACTCTAAGGACCTATCCGGAAAGTCGGCGCGGAAGGCGAGACCGTGCGAGCGGACGTTGAGCGAGGCGCTCGAAGCAGGCGTAGCGCCAGCTACGGCGATGCAGAGCAACGAAGCGCAGCGTTCGCGCAGCCGTTCGCAGCCCTCGAGGGCTTTTCGGATAGGTCCTAAGAAAGGGCGAGCGTCCCAACGACTATCGTAGCCTCGCTACGACGCCGTTATGCGCCTTGATGTAGCCGGCGCGCAGGATGTCGAGGCCGTTTTCGTAGGCGTAGAGACCGAGTTGGTGGGCGTTCATCAGCTCGCGATAGCCGAAGTTCATGATCTCCCCCATCGCCATGTAGAAGAGCTTCGACTTCGGCTGCTTGCGCGGCGTCGTCATGATGACGTAGCCGCCGGGCTTAAGGAAGCGGCGGTGGAAATCGACCGCCAGGGGCTTGTATTCGTCCGGGAAGTGCTCCAAAAGCCCCACACTCACCACGATGTCGAATTCCTTGCCGTACTTCAAGTCGCGAATGTCAGCGACCTCGAACGTGATATCGAAATCCGTGCGATAGTAGGTCTTCCACTGCCCCGTCGCGGGGTCCTGGCCGAGGAACGGGTAGGCCTCCGGAAACTTGCCGAACCGGTCGGTTTCGCAGAAGGGGTCGTAATCGACCAAAACCGCGTGCCCTCCCGGGTACATGGCGAGCATTTGCATCGCCTCGTAGCCGTCGGCTGCACCGAGAAAGAGGATGTTGGGGCGCTCGACGTCCAGGCCGCCGAAGAGGGCACGTTTGCCGCGAGGGTCCCAGACGGCGTCTTCCACACGGTGCACCTTGTTCCACACCTTGATGCGCAGCATTTCCGCGAGCACATCCCGCATGCCTTCCGTGTCAAAGGCTTTCAGGTGCTGCCCGAACTCCTTGCGCAGCCGGCTCGTCTCGTTGTCCAAGTCGGCGATGAAGAGGTCGTGGAAGTGTTTGTTGAAGTGCTCCCACTGCACCTCGACGGGCATCTCGCGCCCTTGCTCCGCTTCCCAGGAGAGCCGGCGCTTGGAGTAGTTGTCGACCAAGTAAGGCCGGCCGATTTCGTCCCACGTCAGTTTCGACCAATCGGTATGGGTCAGATCCTCGAAAAGGTCTGGAGGCGTCGTCCGGAGGTCGTACCGGTAGTTGGCGGTGGTCCCGGTGGTTTCGAGTCCGGGCGAAGGGGTAGCAAGGGCAGGTTGCATGTCGGTTCTCTGTTCTTGGTTCACTCCACGCTCGCTGCGGATAGCAGGCTGCGCTCTACCAAAGGAAACGGCCCAACCATCAACCACCCAATCGATTTCTACCGAGCGCGGGTAACACGGCGGGCCGGCTCGGCGGCTTCAGCCGGCTCGGTGGTGGCACGGCGGACGCCGCCGTTCTTCTTGAGCGCAGCAGCAAGCTTGGCGTACGGAGACGTTTGCCACATCATCTTGTGAATGCGGATGATCTCGTACTGTGCTTTACGGTAGGACGTGGGATTCTGTTCGGCAAGCGACTTGAACTCGTCGGCAAGTTTGAAGAGATCTCGGCGGTTGGACTCGGTGAATCCAAACTGCCCAATCCGTTTGACGAGGGCTTCGTACTGGGCGTCCCAGAGGGTGTACTCACCGGTCTCACTAGGTAGTGCGTAGGTGTCTTCGTCGAACCGCCGCGTCTTTTCTAGATCGAATGGCGTGAACTCAGCTTGGGCCAATTGCTCCGCCATGCCGAGGGGCAAGAAGATCCGAACGGGGGTTCGCTTGCTGCCCCGGAACCGAACATTTCCTCCTACCGGAATCGCCTTTGCCCTGCCAAGTGCCGGCAAGCGCATGTGCTGGTTTATGGCTCGGAAGTTCTCATACAGGTTCGTGCCGGCGGTCACGCCCCAGTCGGCTTCCGGTGCATGTTCATTGATTTGGTCGAACAATTGCGCGAGCGTGGTAGCCCGGCCCGGCCGAACCGTGACCAACTCGGCTTTCATCGTCTTCGATAAATCCAGCGGAAGGTGTTCGGTGGCCCGGTAGGCGCCGTACGCGGATGAGAGATAGCCGCGCGAGTGGTTTTTGAACGTGGATTGCTTGGCTACGGTCTTGAATCCCTCGCCGAGCGCCCAGACGTAGGCGTCCATCACGCTGAGATTCTCTTTGGGCTTCTCGTTCTCGAGGTAGAGCCGGTAGATTTTCATGATGTTGCCGGGGCCGGTATGGTAAGCCGACAAGCCCGGAAGCTCGTGCCCCACCACATTCGCGTAGGCCCGCATGACGGCGAACGCGTGCTCAGCAAAGATGAGCGGATGGCGCTCCTCGAACACCTCGACCGTCCGGCCACGGTCGGCCTTGAGCGTGTACCGATGGATGTCCATGCGCCGGAGATTGTCCGGCATGAATTGGTACCGCCCGCGCGCGCCAACCGGCGAGACCATATCGTCCCGGTTGAACGTCTCGACCGTGCCAATTTCCGTTGCGAGGGCGCTGAGCCCGTGCAGCCGAGCTAGACGAAGCTCGTACTCGACGAACGGCTCGTCGCGCTGGCGCGCTTCGAAGACTTGGTTGAGCCGGCCCCACTTGACCGTGATGTACTGGTTCGGCACGCCCATAGCGCGGTACTTCTTGACCAGCGCACGCGTCGCGACTCGGCGCTTTTTGTCGAGTTCGAACCAGTCGGGAGCTTCTCCGCTATCTAGAAATGCGCGGCGCTCGTCTTCGAGTTGGTAGACTTCGAGCGTGTTGTACGTCCGGCTGTCGAGTACGCGAATGCTGAAGTTGTCGTCCACGCCGTAGCGCTTGGCGTAGACATCGAGCCAGCGGTGGAAATGGCCATAATCCACGCCTGAGCCGCTGGCCTGGCGAACGATGTCCGTTACGCTCGTGTCCACCTCAGCAGTCCATTCCGGGAGGTAGACGCCGTAGAGATCGCCGGGATGAATATCGAGCACGTCGTGGAGCGTACTCGCCGAAACGAATGGGAGGTTGCGCAGCTCGTGCAGCGAGTCGGGGTCCGCGACGGCCGTAGTATCGCACGGCAGGCCGTCTTCGCACACGGTGCAGCCTGCAACCAGCATGTTCAAGGCAAATGCGAGTAGAAGCATAGCTGCGGGAGCAAGGCGGCGGGCCGCGGTCATAATCCGGCTCGGACAGAAAACGGTGGATGCTCTAGGACTCGGCACAAGTACCAAGCTCCAATGATACGAAGACTGGGAGGACTTAGAGCGGTGGAAACGCTGAACCGCTCAAATCGCACGTCGAAAAGACACTGTGGGAAGGGGGCGGGAAGGGGGCCTACGCACTGCTCACAACGAAATGGACCGCGAGTGGGAGCGAGCAGCTCTTGAACTTGGGCTGTTTAATTCTATGCCTTCACGGTTGTTTCAAGAAGGGTGAAGGGTGAAGGGTGAAGGGTGAAGGGTGAAGGGTGAAGGGTGAAGGGAAGCTAGTCGTTCTTTAGGGGGTGTCAAGGGGAAGCTAGGGCGATGTGGCTTTGAGGTGTCTTTTGTTTGGAGTGCCCTTCTAGTGAGTGGAGGCTTGGTGGACCAGGCGGGTGAAGAGAGGGGCCATGTCGTCCGGCATGCGTTCGGGATGGAACTGCATGCCCATGAGCCGGCCGTCTGCGCTTTCGATGGCTTCTATGACGCCGTCCGGCGCTGTGGCTGACACCCGGAGGCCGCGCCCGACGCGCTCGACGGCCTGGACGTGCCGGGTGTTGACGTCGAGTTGGTCCCGGCCGAGGCACTCGTACAGATGTGAGGTCGGGTCAATTACGAGCGGGTGCGTCGTTCCGCCGCGCTGCTTCGCGTGGACCAGCGTACCCGGCTGCTGATGCTCGACATCGGCGTAGATCGTCCCGCCGAACTGGGCGTTCAGCAATTGCAT
>JBCDHV010000327.1:0-5071 GCA_038749615.1 Bacteroidota bacterium | reverse complement strand
TTTGTTGAGCATCGACGTCATGCTCCCCGGCCAGGAAACGACGTGGGGCATCGAGGACAAGCGCGAGACGCGGCAAACGCAACGCGTTCCCGGACGGACCATGCTGGAGCTACGCGGGCCTGCCGGCATCGACAGCCGGTCCGTGAACGCTGAACTCTTCGAAGCAGCTGAAGTCGGCGACGAACTGCGCGTCGTCGAAACTCGAATCCTGTCGCTCTGGCAGACCCAGGAGCTGCGGCGGAATGGATTTACCGTCCGGCCTCCCGAGCCGGCAGAGCCCCTGGGCCGGCTCATCTTCGCTCTCTTCTTTCCGCTCATCGCGTTCGTCCCGCGCGACAAACTCGCTTCGCTCTACCTCGTGTTCACCCTAGCAGTCTTCTGGGAAGCCTTTCTAATCCTCGTCCTCTGGAAGACGTTCGTGTGAGATGGTGGGGCGGTTGGGCAGTTTTTAGTTGGGTGGGAGCCGCCGAAGCGCTAGAGGAAACCCCACCCAACAGCCCATCCACAGCGAGCAACGCGAGCGTACCAACACCCGATGGGATCGTGGGGCGGTTGGGCAGTTTTTGGTTGGGCGGGAGTATCCGAGACGATAGAGTACGCCCCACCCAATAGCCCATCCGCAGCGAGCAACGCGAGCGCACCAGCAGCCAATCCGGGCGTCCAAGCCACCCAACTTAGTTCAAAAACAAATCCTTGGTGATGCGGGCGGTTACGGGAGACGGAGCGAGGACGGGATCGAACTTGAACATCCAGATGCCGCAGGCGAGGGGGGTCTGTTCCCTGTCCACGGCGGTGGTTTCGATGAGGCAGACGGAATCGTCCCGGTAGACGACGCTGGCTTGTGCCGTGAAGGCACCCGATGCCGGCTGAAGCAGAACGAAAAAGTTATAGCACGCTTGCGGCTGCGCGTCTTCGCCGGCCGTGGCGCAGGCTGCCAGAACCGAGGCATCGGTCAAGGCTTCGTTCAGCGTGGCCCGTTCGTCGGCAACGGAGACCTCTAGCGGAGACGTCAGACCGAGGGAGACCGACTCGTCTCCGACCTCGACGTCGTCGAGCTGGTAGTATTTAAACGACATGGCAGCGTAGAGCCGCTCAAGCCTGGTGTTGTGTGGCGTGTTCACCAGACCTCCAAATCTGGGCGCGGCCGCCGAAGGAGCGCAGAGGGCATGTCCGAGGGGAGAGGCTCCTAAAAATAACGCAGGGCCGGCGGGCCGGGCGGGTGTGCGATAAAGATACATAGTTCGCACGCGACATGTAGAACCGGCTTCAATCCATCGATACGGAGAGATCAGTACGGTGTATGCGTAAAGTCGAGTCAGGCCCTAACTGTCCTTTTGTCAGCACCTTGCCGACCCCGGTTCTCAGCCGGCTGTCGATTTCCTGTATAAAGGCGCGAGAAATGTTCATGCGAGACCTATTCCGTGATTAGGAAGTGAGGTCCGCACGTGTGTATTTTATGGATGCCACAGCACGCATATTCCATTCCCCTCAGGAACTGCCACCACAGCCCGGTTCCGATTGCCACCTTCCCACCAACGTTAGTTGTTGCCTGTATGCGAAAGGGCATTTTTATCGTCGACGACCACCCCATCATGCGTCAGGGTTACGGGTTGATCATCAACCGGGAATCTGACCTGGAGGTGGCTGGCGAAGCCTCTTCTGCCGAAGAGGCCATGTCACTCCTTGCAGTGACGCCCTGTGACTTGGTCATCGCGGACCTCTCCCTGCGCGGCATGGGTGGTCTCGAGTTGATCAAGCGCATCCGTACGCAGTTCGACGATTTGCCCATCCTGGTTGTCTCGATGCACGACGAGGAGTTGTACGCGGTCCGTGCCCTTCGGGCCGGCGCCCGGGGGTACGTCATGAAGGTCCACACCGATGTGGTCCTGATCGACGCCATCCGCAGCATGCTCGACGGGCACTTCTACGTTAGCGAAACGATCCGAGACCGGATCGTGC
This sequence comes from Bacteroidota bacterium, assembly GCA_038749615.1. GTDB lineage: Bacteria > Bacteroidota > Rhodothermia > Rhodothermales > DATKEJ01 > JBCDHV01. Next base: position 3,112 of record JBCDHV010000327.1, on the reverse strand, counting down.
AACAGTTTTCAGGCCAAGCCGGCCTTGAGGATTCCTCCCCTCTCGATCAACTCACCGACCGAGAACTGGAGGTGTTCGAACACATTGGGCAAGGGCTCACCACCCAGGAAGTGGGGCAAGCGCTGCACATCAGCCCTAAGACGGTCGAGACGTACCGGGGCCGCATGAAGCGGAAACTCGGTATCAAACGCACCTCTGAACTCACGCGCCGTGCGACCCTCTGGGTCGAGCAGCAGCGGCTTCCTGATGAGGAAGCCTGAGGCCTATCCTGGCCTACTCTCACGTACGATCTACACTACCGTGGCCCCTTTCCCCAGAAGCGACGGTTTCGAACACGTCCTCTATGAGGCGTTTGAGCTTGCGGCTGACCCGTACGCCTTGATCGATGCCGCCCAAGCAGACCGCCCGCTCTTCACCTATGCCAATCAGGCGTTCCTCTCGCTCGTTGGGTACTCGCGCGATGTCCTCGAAGGCGCGTCCGTCGCCGACCTCCTCTTGAGCCCAACGCACACCGGAACGTCCCCCGAGGTCATCCTGACGCGTCTCGCTGAAGGTGCGGCCTTCACCGAACGGTCCGTCATGCAAGATGCGGAGGGCGTGTTGCACGTCCCTGCTTGGCATTTCTCCCCCATCGGCAGCAGCGGAACCGACTGGCTGCTCCGGCTCGACACGAAGTCTCAGGAAGACGGCCCAGATCGGATCCGGCTCTACGCGCAGGCGCTTCAGAGCGTGAAAGAATCCGTTCTGATTACCGATGCCGACCTTGAGCAACCCGGGCCACGTATCGTGTTCGTCAACCCGTCGTTCACGGAGATGACGGGCTACGCACCGGAAGACGTCTTGGGGAAGACGCCTCGGCTGCTCCAAGGCCCAAAAACCGACCGCCTCGTGCTCGACCGGCTGCGCAGTGATTTATCGGACGGCCGGCCCTTCCACGGCGAGACGGTCAACTACCGTAAAGACGGAGCGGAGTTCGTCATCCAGTGGGAAGTCGCGCCCATGGTGGACGGCCAGGGGAAAATCACGCACTGGGTGGGCGTCCAGCGCGATGTCACGCAGCAGCGGCTCCTGGAACGGCTCGTGCTCGACGTGAGCGAAGAGGAGAAGCGCCGAATTGCTCAGGACTTGCACGACGATGTCGGGCAGACGTTGCTCGGCACGGCCATGCGGGCCGCCGCCCTCGAACGTGACCTCGCCGAATCGACCCTGCTCGACCCGGCCATCGAGCCGGCCCGGCAGGAGATCATGCTCATCCGTAGCAACATCCGCGACGCGATCATGCGGATGCGAGAACTCATTCTAGGCCTCTATCCCTTCTCGATCGAACCGGGCGGCCTTACGAGCGCGCTCGTCGAGTTGGCCCACGACCTCTCGAAGCGGCATGACGTGTCGGTGGAGTTTCACTACACGCAGTCGGTTTTCCTCGAAGACACAAACGTGGCCACCAACGTCTTCCGAATCGTGCAGGAAGTCCTGCTCCACGCCATTCGGTACGGCAAGGCTCAGACCATCAATGTCTACCTCCGCATTCCGAACGGACACGCGGTGCTCGAAATCGTTCACGACGGTGCCGGCTTGGAAGCCACGAGCGAAGCGGATAACGTCTCTACCTCTCTGACACTGATTGAGCACCGAGCCACGACCATCGGTGCCAAACTTCTCATCGATGACCCAGGGGAAGACCGCCCGGTCAATGTGTCCTTGTTGTTTGGCTACGTGCAGGCGGAGCTGGCGTCTTGAGCTTATTGACCCGCTTTGGGCAAAGACCTGCTCGCAGGTGGCGGCGGTGCCCGCTGCCGCGCAGGATGCCTCAGGCTCTGGTTGAAGGGTTTGAAGGGTTACCTATCTGTTTCGGCAGGCGAGAACGCTACTCTTCACCCTGAGCGCCGGAAACACTCCACGCAACTGCGGGCTCAGAGGTACTACGCGAACGGGTCTTCACCCTGAGCGCCACGAACCTCACACGCGCATGCGGTTTGCCAAACTAGCCGCGAACGGGTCGCTCGGAAACCTTGACCCGCTGCATTCCACGCCCTAAGATCCAGCGTTCTCCTCCGACCACACGTTTCACCTCATCATGGACCGAGACACCAAACGCGAAGCCCTCCTGCGGGCTGCCCTCGTTGCTGTTGCGACGCGCGGGATCCGAAAGTTGAAGGTGTCTGACGTGGCGGAAACGGCCGGCGTTGCCCACGGCACGGTGTACCAGTATTTCAAGAACAAGCAGCAGCTCTTGGATGCCGTGTACCGAGCGGTTCTGCGCCCTTCGCCGGCGGTGCTCAAGGTGCTGGCGGCCAACGCCGGCCCGGCCGAGCGGCTGATGAACCTCCTCGAAACGGCGCTGCGCAGCCGGCTCCACAGCGTCGAGCACGCCCGGATGCGGCTCGATGCGTGGGTCACAGGCACCGGGCCGGACGGTGGCAGCGTCGGCCTCGCCGACGTGCAGCGCGAGCACAGCGCCCTCGTGCGTTCGCTCATCGATGCGGGGGTTGCCGCCGGCACGCTGCGCTCCGATCTACCGGCACACACGCCCGTCATCGTCAACGCCGCGCTCGACGGCCTCGTCGTCCAGTGGGCGGCCCGGCCAGACGACCTCGACGCCGACGCCCTAGCCACCGATTTCGTGCGCTTTCTCAATGGAGCGCTGAAGCCCTCGGCGCACTGACCCAGCCATCCACATCCGTATGCTGACCTTCCTCCGCTCGTCCACGGAGCCGCGAAAGTTCGGTACTTTTGGCGGGGTCTTCGTCCCAACCCTGCTGACGATCCTGGGCGTGATCATGTACCTGCGGCTCGGATGGGTCGTGGGCAACGCCGGCATCCTGGGCGGGCTGGCTATCATCTTGCTCGCCTACGCCATCACGCTCTGCACGGCGCTCTCGATGTCGAGCATCGTCACCAACATCCGGATCGGAGCCGGCGGTGCGTATGCCATCGTTTCGCAAGCCCTAGGGTTGGAAGTTGGGGGCAGCCTCGGGATTCCGAGATACCTCTCGCAGGGATTGGCCGTTACGCTGTACGTGTTCGGCTTTCGCGAGGGCTGGATGTGGCTGTTTCCCGAGTCGCCGGCGTGGCTGCCCGAGGGTGCGTATTCCCTCGTGATCGATCTCAC
>JBCDHV010000326.1:0-5093 GCA_038749615.1 Bacteroidota bacterium | reverse complement strand
TGTCTAGACCAACGCGTGTGGTGGGCGTGCTGGTCATTACCCTGCTATGTGGTCCACGTATGGGGAACGCGCGTCCTCGGTTTGGGTGAGATAGTTGCCGTAACTTTACGATGCCTTTGGAAGTTTCTCAACCCCTTTCGGCGTGAGAATTCATCTCATCGGCTCTTGCTGTGAGGCACAGCGATAGCCGAGGTCAACCGACGGCACGTATCGTCTTTACCCCTTTGGGGCTGAGCCCACAGCTCGCCGGTACACACCCCGCGAGCCCCTCTTGGATTTCCAACGTATCCATCCATGCGTTCTTCCCGACTCCTATTCGCCGCAGCCTTGATCATGGGGTTAGCTCCGGTAGCTCTTGCACAAACCCCCACGTTTCTGGAGCTCGAACGCGCCAAACAGGAGGAGCGAAGCCGGGCCATCCGAGCCTTTCTGACAGCGAACGGGCTAGCAGCGTACCGGATCGACTCCCCGGGAGGCCTTCCAGGTGCTCTCGTCGATGTAGAATTTGGCCGGCCACTCTACCGGGAAAGCCTTGCCTTGCAAGACTCGTTCAGCGTCAATGCCGTCAAGGCCAATGAGCTCTGGCCCGGTGGCGATGCCATCGTTTCGGTCGATGTGACGGGTGCCGGCGCTTTGTTTGGCATCTGGGAATTCGGGCAATACCCGTGGCCTGATCACGACGAATTCGACGACGGTCTGGGCTCCACACGTGTCTCAGGCCCCTTCGGCTTCAACCGGTCGTTCACCGATGCCGGCGTACACGCCACGTTCATGGCTAGCCTCGCGGCCGGCCGAGGCATGAACCCGATTCTCAAAGGGGCAGCCTTCGAATCGCCCATCGTCTCTTACGACGATTCGGCCGATGTTCAAGAAGTAGCACTGGCCGCCAATGCCGGCGTCCTGGTCTCGAACCACTCGTACGGAACAGGGGGTCTCGGTTGGGACTGGAAGCTGCGCGACCTGATCAAAGAGGGCGGCATCAACGACTGCAACGAGGACCCGCAAGGCCCAAACTGTATGCCCGTTTGGCTTGCAGACACGACGGTCTCGGCGACTCAAGACTATCTCTTTGGCTATTACAACAGCCGCTCTGTGAGTTGGGATCTGTTCGCAAACAGTTACCCGGATTACACCGTGGTCTTCGCCGCCGGCAACGACCGCTGGCACCAGTACCCAGGCTATGATCAGCACTACGTTCGGTTCAGCGATGGGAGTTGGGTGATCAGCTCCACCACGCGTGAACCCGATGGCGACTACGACTCCCTGCTCCCCGGCCCCCAGGTAGCCAAAAACATCATTACGGTGGGAGCTGTGTCGAACATTGCCGGCACGCCGTGCCCAGACCGTCCCGACGTGCAGGACCCGTACGTGCCGCTCACCACGGTCGCCTACTCTGCCTGGGGCCCTACCGACGACGGCCGCATCAAACCCGACTTCGTGGCTCCGGGCTTCAAGACGCCCGGTGCAGCCCCCAACGGAGCGGATCCGAGCGATACGGACTACTGGACGTGTGGGGGTTCGGGCGGCACCTCGAACTCTGCGCCGGCTGTGTCGGGCGGCATCGCGCTGCTCATCGAGTTGCAAGAGGCGCTCGCCCCAGGCTCACCGCGCTCCGCAGCCGGCGTCCGCGCTCTGCTTGCCAACACGGCCGTCGATCTAGGCGCTGCCGGCCCGGACTACACCTACGGCTGGGGGATGCCGGATTTCAAGGAAGCCGCCGAGGTGATGCAGGATGACGCCTACCGAGGTGGCGACTTCTACCTCCTCGATGATGTCCTCACCACTGGTGGGACGATGACCTACACCGTCGTGAGTGACGGCACGCCACTCCGGGCCACCCTCGCCTGGAACGATCCCGCCGGCACGCCCCCCATCTCTCCCAGCGCAGACGATCCAACCCCCGAGCTCGTCAACGATCTCGATCTGCGCATCGCCCGCATGGAAACGACGTTCCACCCGTGGACGCTCGACCCTGCTAATCCGGCCAACCCTGCTGTACAAACTGGCAAGAACAGCCTCGATGTCACGGAGCAAGTCCTGATCGCGGCCCCGATAGCTGGAGCGTTCTACACGGTTACGATCAATCACGACGGCCTCCTGACGGGAGGCTCTCAAGCCTACAGCTTGGTGCTCTCCGGCATCACTGCCGTCGACCCCATCGCGGCCTCGGCTACGTTGTGGCTCCAGGGTCCGTTCGAAACCGGACCGAGCCAGTTGGCTACGGACCTGAACGCTGCCGGCGCTCTGCCGCAGACGCAACCGTACAAGCCGTTCCACCAGCCAGACGACGTCGTCCCGGCCGGCTTTTTCGGCAGCAACCCAGACCTCGTCGACTATGGCATCCTCGAACTTCGCTCCACGCCAGCAGCGTCGTCTGTGGTGAGCCGGCAGACGGTGTTCGTCAACAAGCAGGGCGAGCTCCGGCACGTGGATGGGGCGAACGTTCCGCTCTTCACGAACGTTGCTGCCGGAGCCTACTACTTCGTGTTCTACCACCGGAATCACCTCCCGGTGATGTCGGCTTCGCCAATTGCCCTTTCCGGTCTTTCACCGACGGCGTACGACTTCCGGACGGCCGTCGCCACGTTTGGAACGAACGCGCAAATGCTGCTCCCGGACGGCACCTACGGCCTGATCCCCGGCGATGGTGATGGAAGCCAGAGCGTCACCGGCTTGGATGCCTCTGGCCCCTGGCAAGCGCAAAATGGTCTCACTGGCTATCTTTCTGCCGATTACGACCTAGATGGAACGGTTGGCCCTGCCGACCTCGTGCTGCATTGGATACTCGGCAATGGATACACCACAGAAGTCCCCGACTGAGAACCGGCTCCCCGAGATTGCCCCACCTCCTCCATCAGAACGCACGATGGGGGACGAGGCATTGGATCTAATCGCCCGCCGGCTCCAACGGCCAAGCGTGCGCGCCGTCATGTCGGCTCCGTTGCAAGAGGTGGACGATGTCCACGGAGCCATCCAGGCCAGGATGGTGGACGAATTGCAGTCCTACGGCTACCGCACGCACCGTACGGCCCGATGGTTGTGGCTGCTTACCGGACTCTTCGGCGGGCATCGCTATTACCTTGAGCGCACAGGAACGGCCATTGTACAGTCGCTCACGCTTGGAGGACTGATTGTCTGGTGGATCGTCGACGGGTTCAAGCTTCGCGAGATGGTCGATGCCTTCAACGCGGAACAGGCCAAACGGGAAGCAGCCGACGCGCCGGCCGTCGGGATGGAGTGCATTCCGCATGCCGACGTGGACCTGGCCGGCTATCCCCCGTGGTACGTCCCCCCGAAAAACCGTACGACCAAAACGCTCGGCCTGATGGGCGATGCGTTGGCATTGCTCATTTTCACGCCGGCCATTGGAGGCGTCGCTAGTTCTCAGGGGCTCACGGCTCCCCTGATCGCAGCGGTTGTGGTTGTCACTGTAACGCTCGCGGCCACACGGCTCGCGCGGTTCTTTCACGTCCCGCTGATCCACGAAGTCGTCCACTGGGAGTACAAACTCCGGCTGTTCTACTGGTTCAACAAGCCTCAGCACACGCTGCTGATGCTTATCCGGCCGGTCATCGCCGTGTTCTACGCCCCCTTCAACCGGCTAGCCCGGTTCGAGGTCAAGCTGTACGCCGAAGTCGCGGCCGTCTTCGCCGTGACCACCGTCGTCTGGAAGTTCTTCGACGGCACCTACTGGGCCATGCTCACGGCCTTCGACTTGAGTGCGTTGTTCGAGAGCTGGCTCGAGGTGACGATCCTGAACTTCTTCTTCGTCTACGCCTTCGTCAGCCCCATCGGCGCCATCCTGACCAAGCACGTCCTCATCAAGCGCTCCCTACTCGCGCGAGCGATCATGGTCGGCATCGTCGCGCTGTTCCTCTGGTTGGGATTTGGGAATTGACCTGCCTAGAAACAGCTCAGGGCGCAATCTTTTGAGCTGTTCTGCAAGCCGTTCGCCGAACCTTTCCTCGGTAGACCACCTTTCATCATCGAAAGGATCAATTTGAAGCCATCTGATCTGAGAGTCTTCGAACAAAGCATCCGTTAGAGAAGCATCTTTTAACATCAAGGAGCCATCGATTGACGACTCCCTAAAGTCAACTCCTCGCAGGACACTCATTTCGAAATTGCATGCGTGTCCTAGATAACTTCTTTCAAATCTGACTCCTTCAAAGGAGCAGTATTGTAGCCTGCAAGCAGAGTCGAACGATCCGAAGTTCACCTCGCGCATGTCGGCATGAGCAAACGTAGTCGCATAGCTGAGGCCAGACCCATCATATCCCTCGGTCCAAGTCGAAGCCATGTCTGCCTTTCTCATCTGTGCATGTGAGAAATCGGCCATTGTCACATCCGTGTAACCTATGGTACGCCCCATGTAGTCTCCTATCCTTACGAAGCTTGCCTCTTCGAGGTTTGCCCCACGGAAGTTTACCTCTCTCAAGTCTGCATTGCCGAAACATGCGTTTCGGCAATCTGCACCCTCAAAATTTGCCTGGCAGAGGATCGCTGAATAAAAACGAACCCCGCTCAATTTTGCGCCACTCAGGTTTGCGCCGGTCAGATCAACTCCTGCCATATTTGCGTTGCGAAGGTCTGCTTCTTTCAGGTCAACACCAGCAAGGTTGAGCCCTGAAAGATCTAACTGGAAGTCTCGTGGATCATTTTCAACCTTGCGTGCACCAAGCACCGTCAAGATCGCCTGCAAAGGCATGGAAACACGCGAGGGCCTGAAGGCTGTGGGGTTACTTCTTGCTGCCTTGCCCGCATACCTCTTCAACTGTGCTACCAGCAGATCTAATATGGGCCGGTTGTACTCTTCGGGTGCATCTGCGACAATCTGTCCCAGTGTGAAGACACCAGCTGCATTGACCGCTTCCCCTGTGTCGCTCGCCAGTTGATCAACCGCAGAGACGAAACGATCGTTCAGTTGAGCAACTCTCTGCGTTTCCGAGGTCTTGGAGTTACCCCGGTTCGGTGGACAGTTGAGGACTTGAGTACGCGGCCGCAGCGAGATGCTGCCGCTCGTACTCTATCGGCGAAGCATACGCCAGCGCCGAGTGACGTCGGCGCGGGTTGTACCACCCCTCGATGAACGA
>JBCDHV010000325.1:0-5097 GCA_038749615.1 Bacteroidota bacterium | reverse complement strand
GGCGGGTCGTATTTCGGGCTGAACCTAAACGACGTGTACGACGAGTCGGATGTCGCGATTTCGTGGGACACGGACGTGCGGCTCGGAGCGGTACAGGTGCTCATGGACTGGCACCCGACAGGCGGTGGATTCCGGTTGACAGCGGGTGGGGTCTACAACGCACTTCGTGGGGACGCAACGGCGCTGCCCATCGAGAGCTACACGGTCGGATCGCGCACGTTCAGCGAGGAAGAGCTCGGCTCGCTCACGGCTACGCTGGAGCACAAGAACACCATCAGCCCTTACGCCGGCTTGGGATTCGGTAACGCCGTGGGGCTTGGTACGGGGCTCAGCTTCGCCTTCGATCTCGGGGTGACGTACACGAACGCCTTCTCTGTCGACATCGAGGGAACCGGCATGATTGCTCCTACTGCTGAGCAAGAGGACGCACTCGAAGAAGACCTCTCCGGCCTAGTGCTCTATCCCGTGATGAGCCTCGGCCTGTCCTATCAGTTCTAAAGAGGGTGGGTGCAATACCCGACCCCCCTCAGCCACACTGCCACATTTGCCACTTAGCCACATCAGGTGGCAGATGTTGCAAGGTGGCATATGTGGCAATCATCTGAGACCCACCAACCCACCTTATCTACGATGCCGCGTTTCTCTTTTTTCGTTGTGCTCGCCTTTGGGCTTGTAGCCGCCGGCTGTGACTTTTCCGAACTCCAGAATTTCGACGACGAGTACAAACTCATCATCGAATTGCCGGCTACTGAGGTCACGATGACCGGCCAGATCGTCGATGCGGCCACCGGCCAGATCATCGATCAGCCGATTCAGCTATCCGTTGCCGGCCCCAACGCGGATCTCGTCACCGATCCGTATCTCCTCGAACCGATCGAACCTGGGGAGATCGAAATCGGAGCCATCAGTCTCGGACTCAAGCAGGGTGTCACACCGACGCCCGAGAATCCCGTCGTGTTCAACGTTCTGGTTTCCTCAGAAGGGTACCTCTCGGGCAGCCGGTCGATCTCGCTACAGACGTCGGGTGAGCAAGGGTTCGTCATCCCGCTCGTGCGGGCGTCTGCACCGCCGGCTGGTGTGGCGGTCACACAGACCTCGTCAGGCCGTGCCGGCAGTGATGGGGCGGTCACAGAAGCCGTCGCCGTCGATACGGAGACCGTCGATTTCAACGTGCCGGCTGGAACGGTCATCCGCGATGCTTCGGGCCAGACGCTACAAGGTGATCTGCGTGTGACCGCTGTCAGCTACGACGCTCGTGAGGTTGAAGCGCTCGACGCATTTCCAGGCGGGCTGCAAACCGCCACGCTCGAAGACGGAACGACAGGCGGGTTTCTAACGGTAGGATTCGCCACCGTCGAAGTTCGAGACGAGTCGGACCGGCTGGCTGAAACGTTCAGTGGTCCGTTCGGCTTGGCCGTGGCCATAGACGAGGGGCTGAGAAATCCCCAAACAGGAGCGGCATTGAATGCCGGCGAAACGGGTCCCGCTTGGCGCTACGACACCGTAGACGGACTCTGGCGCGCGGCCGGCGAGGCTACGGTGAACGAGAGCGGCCAGACGCTATCGCTGGACGTTCAGGCCGCGCATCTGTCGTCGTACAATTTCGGTTGGTTCAGTGGTGAGGCGAACGCCTGTGAACTGCCCGTCCGGTTGACGAGCAAGCCAGAGGGCGTTCCCGTGACCGTCGTCCTGACGGGCTCCTCCAGCTTCTATCTCGCCGTCGACCAGACCGAGGGGAGTGAGGTGCGTTTCCCTCGTGTTCCAGAGGCCGTCGGGGCGGTGGACATCAATGTGTACTATGGCCGGGAGCCTTTTGGCTCGGCCTCGAACGTCGACGTATGCGGTGGCGGTGTTTCCGTAGGAGTGGACGGTCTCGAAGCGTTCATCAGCCAATTCGTTACCGCCGACATCTCCGTGTCGGTCCGGTGCGATGGCGTTCAGGCTGAAGGCCGGCTCAACGGAACGTTTCTCTACGCGAAGACCGGAACGCAGAACTGGCTGTCGGCGAGTGCCGTTGCCGGCCGTGTGCGCATTCCTGGCCTCGAAGCCGGCGCGAGCTACACGGTGATGCTTCCTCCGACGTACTACAACGGCCGATACTACTCTGGCAGCACCGAAGTCGTCGTACCAGCCGATGAGGACGGCGATGGCGTGGTCGTCGTCTCCGAAGCGTTCAGCAACGTCGAGTCGATCTGCAGTCAACTTTGATTGGTTGGGCGGTTGGCAGGACGCTCGCGTTGCTCGCTGCGGGTGGGTGGGCGTTCGCTTCGCTCAGGTGGAGGCGTGCCGGGGGGATGGCTCGCGTTGCTCGGCATATGGCGCGAGCGTCGCGGGTAGCCCGTGGCAGGTAGCGGGTGGTTTGCTGCGTCCGCCTTTCCCCTCGCTTCGCTCGGGTGGAGGCGTCGCCAGGTAGATGGGTGAGGCGTCGCGCTATGCCTTCGGAACGGAGCGCGGGTGACAGCGTCGGGGTAGTAGGACGTCACCTTTAAACCGCCGGCTATCCAATCTGCTGAATCACATAACGCGCACCGAGTGCCGGCGGTCGTCGTGCCGGGGTATGGGGTGGCGTCTGGGCAGGCGGATGATGCTCGGTTTCCGCAGGGGACGATCCGCATGCAAATCCCGCTGTTCCAGGAGTTTGGCCTGGACTTGTCGCGCTTCTACCCGGGAACGCTGAATTGCTCGGTTGCGCCCTATCAGTATGAGATTGTGGAGCCCAAGGTGACGTTTCGGGGGGTGAAGTGGCACCCGGAGCTGCCGGCTGAGGACTTTTCCTTTTTCGATTGCCGGCTGTATTTGGCGGGTGGTGTGCTCCTGGAGGCCCTTGTCTATCGCCCACACCCAGACACTAAGCCTGATCACGTGCAGCCATCCGACGTGCTCGAACTCCTCGCGCCCTACACCGCCGGCTTGCTTCCCGGCACAGCCTTCGAACTGGAAGCCGACGGCATACAATTCGTCCTGTGAAGTCTCCCGGTTGACTGCCCAACCACAGCGGGCCACGCGAGCGTCCCACCAGACCAGTTAGCCCCGGATCTTTGCATAGGAGCGCTCCAGGTCGATCATGGGCGTCGGGTAGTTGGCCCCGAGGACGACGCCATGCATCGATTGCTCCATCTGAGTCATCTCCCACGGAGCACGCGCTAGCTGTGGCGGCAGCGGCGAGAGTTCTGGCAGCCAATGCTTGATGTAGGCCGACTTCTCATCGTACCGGGAGGCTTGGGAGTTGATGTTGAAGTACCGGTCCCTGGGGTCGTTGCCGACGCCGGCTGCGTAGGCCCAGTTGCCCCAGTTGCTCGTCACGTCGTAATCCACGAGGTGGTGCTCGAACCAGGCGGCACCCATCCGCCAGTCGAGATTCAGGTTCTTGGCCAGAAAACTGGCGACGTTTTGCCGGCCCCGGTTCGACATGAATCCAGTCTCTTCCAGCTCGCGCATGTTCGCGTCGATAAACGGTATGCCCGTCGTGCCGGATGCCCAGCGTTCGAAGTTGTCTGCATCGTATCGCCACTTGACATCAACGCTCAAGGGGCCGGATTTATAAAAGAGCCGGTCGCCGTACTTGAGGCCGATGTAGCGGAAAAAGTCCCGCCAGATCAGCTCGAACACCATCCAGTAGGTCGAGTTGTTCTTGACCCGCTCGGACTCGTACCGCTTGACCTCTTCGTAGATCATCCGGGGCGATAGGCAGCCATGAGCAAGCCACGCGGAGAACTTCGACGAGTAGTCTGGCCCGAGCATGCCGTTTCGCGTCTCTTTGTAGCGCTTGAGATGATCGCCGGCCCACAGGTACGCCTCAAGCCGCCTCATGCCTTCCGTTTCGCCGCCGAGGAAGATGATGGCTGCCCGCTCGTCAGGCTCGATGGCTGTGACGCCCAAGTCGTCTGCCGTCGGAATCGGGCCTGGATCGACGCCATCGGGCAGCGGCGGGAGCCGGTCGGGCCGGGCATAGGTGCCCCGGACGTCGCTGCGTTTCTCGACGATCTTGCGGAATTTGGTAAACACGTCTGGCACCCGCGCCGGCTCGATAGGCACGTCGTCGGGGTGGTAGAGGGTGTGGCCCCAATAGTAGGCCGGCTCCACGCCGAGCGGATCGAGCGCCTTTTCCATGGCTTCCTCGACGACGACCTCCTCTGTGGTCACTTCTTCGGAGGCGTGGAACGTGGTTGCTCCCGTCTGTTTGGCCAATTCAGGGATCACCTCCTCGGCGCGGCCTACCCGTACAACGAGATCAGACCCGAGGTCTTGAAGTTGCCGGCGCAAATCGGCCAGGGCTTCGAGCAGGAAACGCGTACGATGAGGACCAGTCTTCGTGAATCCCCACTTCGTCTCACGAAAAAGCGCCGGATCGATGCAATACACCGGCAGCAGCGCGTCGGCCTCTGAGGCTGCGACGAGGCCCTCGTGATCCCGCGTCCGCAAGTCGTTCCGAAACCAAAGAATATGAGTAGACATGTATCGCTTCGCTCGAGTTGAGACGTGGAAAGGGTGAGAGGTCGAGACGTGAGGCGGCGGGGTTCGCGTTGCTCACGTAGATGGGTGGCCAAGTAGAAGAGTAGAGGAGTGGGGCAGAGGATGAAGTCAACGATCATCCTGCCGTCCTTCACCCTCCATCCTTCACGCTTCTACCTTTCTTATTTCGCCGGCACCGTTCGCTGCAGTAGACCACGTGGTCCCAGTCGCGCTCCCATTTCTTTCGCCAGGTGAACGGGCGGTCGCAAACGGGGCAGATTTTCTGTGGGAGATCGCGCTTTTTTCGCATCGGACGTAACGGCGTGGACGGTTCGGCGCGGCTTACCGGTGCGGACGGAAGATGTTGCCTCCCTGGGTAGGGTGAAGGGGACAAGGATAAGGGTGAAGGGTTCGGGATGAGGGGTTTGAGCGGGTCTTTGGACGGGTTGAGGGTTAGAGACGCGGGTGATAAGGCCGAGGAGTCTGTAAACCTGGTCCGGTGTTCGGAATTCACTTGACATGACCCAAAAAAGCGCCAGCTTTCCCCTTTCCCCTTTCCCCTTTCCCCGTTGCCCGTTGCCCGTTCGCCGGTCACCGGTAGCCCTAGGGGCGGAGTGGTAAGGGGTTGTGTTGGTGGGTGTTGGG
>JBCDHV010000324.1:0-5113 GCA_038749615.1 Bacteroidota bacterium | reverse complement strand
GGCGCGGAAGATGCTGGTGTAGTCCATCAGCTCTGCGCGGGTGGCCGCCGTGTAAGGCACCTTGATGAGGCACAGCTCGCGCTCGACGTGAGGCTCGCCCGTTACGTCCTCGACGACCAGCGTGTCGACCAAGTTGTTCAGTTGCCGGAGCACTTGCCGGATGACGCGGTCGTTGCCGGTGGTGACGAGCGTCATGCGCGAGATCGTCGGGTCCTCGGTTTCGCCGACGCAGACACTCTCCAGGTTGAAGCCCCGCGCCGAGAACATATTCGCCACCCGGTTCAGCGCGCCCGTCGAGTTCTCCAGCCGCACCGTGATCACGTGCCGGTGGTCCGGCTCCACGTGGTCCGGATCCAGCGACTCGCCGGCCGCCCGTTTGCGAGCGATTTGCTGGGGGGTTAGGGTGTGGCTGTGTGGCATGTGTGGCTGCGGGTCTAGGGCCAAGTGTTCAGATTGAGCGAGGCGGTTCCAGAATTATGATTTGGGATTTATGATTTATGAGAATCGGTGCGGTCTAGCCAAATCCATTCACGCAGCTCATTTCCGATCCTGTCGATTCCATTCCGGATGCGCACAAACGTGGCGAAACACCCTTCATAAATCCCAATTCATAAATCATAATTCCCCCCGTCATTCCTTGAACCTCTCCGTAATCATATCCCCGGTCGCCGCGCCGGCAGGGACCATGGGGAACACCATCTCTTCGGTCGGGACGACGCACTCGATCAGGACGGGGCGGTCAGTGATGGCCCAGGCTTGTTCGATGGCGGCATCCGCTTCGGCCGGCGTCGTGGCGCGAAGGCCGACGCAGCCGAACGCCTCGGCGAGCTTGACGAAGTCGGGGTTGGTGGTTTCGAGGTGCGTGTGGCTGTAGCGCTCGTCGTGGAAGAGCTCCTGCCACTGGCGCACCATGCCGAGAAAACTGTTGTTCAGCACGATCACCTTGAGCGGTAGCCGGTGCGCCACCGCGACGCCCAGCTCCTGCGCGTTCATCACGAACCCACCGTCGCCATTGATCGAGATCACCGGCCGGCCCGTGCCGCGCAACCCAAACGCTGCGCCCATCGCCGCCGGCACCGAGAACCCCATCGTGCCGAGCCCGCCAGACGTGATGTGGCTGCGCGGATGGACGTACTGGAAGTACTGAGCCGCCCACATCTGATTCTGCCCGACGTCCGTCACGACGACCGCATCGCCCATTGACCGCTCGTGCAGCCGGCGCATGACGTACTGGGGCCGGAGCACGGGATCGGCCGCGTCGACGGTCATCGGGAGCTGTTGCCGCCATTCGTCGATTTGGGCCAGCCACGCCGAGGTGTCTTGCGGCTTGAGGTGCGGTTCCATCTGGTGCAAGACGGCCTTCACATCACCAACGATGGCGCAATCGGCATAGACGTTCTTCGACACACACGAGGGGTCGATTTCGATGTGGATCACCTTCGCATGGGGTGCCCAGGCTTCGAGCTTGCCGGTCACCCGGTCATCGAACCGTGCGCCTACCGCGATCAACAGATCCGTCGATTGTACGGCCTGGTTCGCGTACCACGTGCCGTGCATACCCAGCATCCCGAGCGAGAGCGGATCGTTCTCCGGAAAGGAGCCGAGGCCGTGGAGGGTCGTCGTGACCGGGATCCGCATGTGCCGCGCGATCCGAGTCAGCGCCTCTGCGGCGCCGGCATTCACCGTGCCACCACCGACGTACAACAGCGGCCGCTCCGACGCCTCAATCATCCGAACGGCGCGTTCGATCTTCTCCTCCGGGCCGTTCGAACGCACCTGATAGCCGCGCAGCGCGACTTCATCCGGATACTCGAACACCGCTGTCTGAAACAGGATGTCTTTCGGCAAATCTACCACCACGGGTCCTGGCCGGCCCGAACTGGCGAGGTGATACGCAGCACGGATGGTCTTCGTCAGCTCGCTGACGTGCCGGACCTGAAAGTTGTGCTTCGTGATCGAGCGCGTGATGCCGATGGTGTCGGTTTCCTGGAACGCATCATTTCCGATCAGATGCGTCGGGACCTGGCCTGTGAAGACGACGATCGGCACGGAGTCCATGTACGCATCAGCGATGCCGGTCACGCAGTTCGTGGCCCCCGGGCCGCTCGTCACGAGCACCGTGCCCACCTTGCCCGTCGCCTTCGCGTAGCCCTCGGCGGCGTGCGTACCGCCCTGTTCGTGCCGGACCAGCACGTGCTGCCACCGCGGCCGCACACGCTCAATCGCGTCGTAAATCGTGATGACCGCTCCGCCCGGATGCCCAAACACGATCTCGACGCCCTCGGCATCGAGCGCCCGGACGAAGATCTCTGCTCCGGTGATCGGTTCGGTTGGAGCCGGTGGAGGGCCGGCGTGGCCGTCGCCGGTTGGGCGGTTGGGCGGCTGTTGGTTGGGTGGCTGGGCGGGTTGCTGCTGACCGCCCGACTGCGGCTCGGGAAGCGAGCGAACCGCCGGCTGCTCCTTGGATTCCGAGACGCGCAGGACCGCCCCCTCGCTGGCGCTGCGGACGAAGTGGGTGTAGCGTTCGAGCCAGCCGCCACGGATTTTAGGCTGGAACGCTGGGCGCTTGGCCTCTCGCTCGGCGAGGATGTGATCCTCTACGAGGAGCGTCATCTCGTTGTTTGGGATGTCGATCCGGATCCGGTCGCCGGGCTCGACGAGGCCGATGGGGCCGCCGGATGCTGCTTCGGGTGAGGCGTGGCCAATCGAGAGACCGCGAGTACCGCCAGAGAACCGGCCATCCGTGATCATCGCGACGTACGCGTCGAGCCCCATGCCGGCGAGCGCGCTCGTGGGTTGGAGCATTTCCGGCATGCCGGGGCCGCCGCGTGGGCCTTCGTAGCGGATGATCACCACGTCGCCTCGCTCGACTTCGCCCGTGAGGATGCCCTCGACGGCCGAATCCTGCGTCTCGTAAATCCGCGCCGGCCCTTCAAACGTTAGCATCGACTCCTGCACGGCCCCGGTTTTCACCACGGCACCTTCCGGGGCAATGTTGCCGAAGAGCACGCTCAGGCCGCCCGTGGGGCGATAGGGATCGTCGCCGCTTCGGATGATGCGCGGGTTCTTGTTCTCGGCCTCATCAAGTTGCTCGCCGACGGTCCGGCCGCTCACGGTGATACGTTCGCGGTTGATCAGCCCGATGGCGTCGACTTCCTTCAGGATGGCCTGGATACCGCCGGCGGCCTCAACGTCCTCCATGTGGACGAAGGGCGTGGCCGGCGACACCTTGCAGAGGTACGGCGTGCGCGCAGAGACTTGGTTGATGCGGTCGAGGTCGTACGGCAGGCCGGCTTCCTGGGCCGCAGCGAGAAGATGCAGGATGGTGTTCGTCGAGCCCCCCATCGCCATGTCGATCGTCATCGCATCGTCGAGTGCGGCATCGGTGAAGATGTCGCGGGCACGGACGTTTTGCTTCGCGAGATCCACGATGCGCCGGCCGGCAGATTTGGCGAGTTCGTGCCGGCGCGGATCGATGGCCAGAATGCTCCCGTTGCCCGGCAGCGCCAGCCCGACGGCTTCCATCAGGCAGTTCATCGAGTTGGCCGTAAACATGCCCGAGCAGGACCCGCACGAGGGGCAGCCGTTTTGCTCGAGTTCCAGCAGGTCGGCATCGTCGATGTCGCCCTTGGCGTACTGCCCGACGCCCTCGAAGACCGAGATCAGATCGACTTTCCGGCCATCGGGCAATTGGCCGGCCTTCATCGGCCCGCCCGAGATGAAGATGACCGGCAGGTTGACGCGGAGCGCGCCCATGAGCATGCCCGGCACGATCTTGTCGCAGTTCGGAATGCAGACAATGGCATCGAGGCAGTGCGCAGAAGCAACCGTCTCGACGGAGTCGGCAATCAGCTCGCGGGACGGCAGCGAGTAGCGCATGCCGAGATGGCCCATCGCGATGCCATCGTCTACGCCGATCGTGTTGAATTCGAACGGTACGCCGCCGGCTTCCCGCACGGCTTCCTTGACGATTTTCCCAAAGGCCTGGAGATGGACGTGGCCGGGGATCAGGTCGATATAGGAATTGCAGACCCCGATGAACGGCTTCTGGAAATCCGACTCGTCGCGGATCTGTCCCGTAGCGCGCAGCAGACTGCGGTGGGGCGCGCGCTCATATCCTTGCGTGACGGTGTGGCTTCGCATCGTCTGGGCGTCCGGGTTGTGCCAACCCCGGGCGTGCGCGATGCATGTGCGTCAGGATTGGCGGAGAGCTAGGTGCTAAGAAGCACGAGAAGTACGACCACGGCAAGAATGACGAGGTCTACAAGAAGGCCAATCCCGATCACCGGCGCACCAAGATGCTCGACCGCTGCCGCCGGGCGCAAGCCGGCGAGGAGCGTTGATGGGTCGAGCGTTGGTTGCATGATAGAACCGTGAAGGTTTGATCAGAGATTTTCGAAGAACGCGATTTTTGGCGCTGATTCCAACGTGCCGGCGCGAGCCGTTCTTCGATTACCGGAAACGCTTTCAGTTAATTATTACACTTCGGAAGCGTTTTCAGACTTATTTGTTTTGGCCGGGAGCGAGTATTGACTGAGAGGGAGCGGCGGGTTGAACATGACACGAACAGGCGCTTCACGTTTAATTCGATTTCCAGAAGAGGGATTTGTTAAATCGGCGATTTGTTAAATCCCCGTTCTGCCGGCGTCGTAGCTTTTTCTGTCTCTATCCACCCCGTATCCGCGCTTCTCATGCCTCGTTTCGGCATTGTCGTTTTCCCTGGTTCCAACTGCGATCACGACGCCTACCACGCTGCCAAACACGTCTTCGAGCAAGACGCCCAGTTCATCTGGCACAAAGAGACCTCGCTCGGCGACGTCGATGTCGTGATGCTTCCGGGTGGCTTTTCGTACGGTGATTACCTCCGCTCGGGTGCCATTGCTCGGTTCTCGCCTGTGATGCAAGCCGTGAAGGCCTTCGCCGAATCCGGCGGCTTGGTGATCGGGGTATGCAATGGCTTTCAGGTACTCTGCGAGAGCGGCTTGCTGCCGGGCGCGCTGACGAGGAACGCGTCGCTCCGGTTCGTGTGCAAGCCGGTCCATCTGCGCGTCGAGACCACGGACACGCCGTTTACGAGCGCGATGCAGCCCGGCGACATCGTCACCATTCCTGT
>JBCDHV010000323.1:0-5113 GCA_038749615.1 Bacteroidota bacterium | reverse complement strand
TCGGGCAGACCGTCGCGTTCTACGAAGCAGCCTTTGGTCTCGAACGTCGGTTCGTGCACGAGGCCGGCGACTATGCCGAACTGGAGACGGGGCAAACGGTGTTGGCCTTTGCGTCAGACGCCCTCGCGTCCTCCAATTTCGCATTGGCCTACCGGCACACCGATCCGAATGCTGCGCCTCCCGCGTTCGAGATTGTCCTCGTGACAGACGACGTAGCCGGCGCGTTCGAACGCGCAATCAAGGCCGGCGCGAGCACCCTGGCCGAGCCTTCAGAGAAGCCGTGGGGCCAGACGGTCTCGTACGTGCGCGACCTCAATGGCGTGATCGTCGAGCTGTGCACGCCGGTTGGTGGTTAGGCGTGCCGGCGGCCGGCCTAGCGATTCAGCCACCACCAGGCAGCATTCTGCCGAAACCGATGAGCCAAGACGACTCTACATACGCTGGCATGTGCATCGGTTAGACAGCCATTTCGCTTTCTGGACGGCTGACGTATCCGTACACTGATCCAGAGGGCCTGTCTCGATGTGCCCTGTCCCACTTGTCTCGCGTAATACAATGATTGCAATGCTTCGCAGATCCCTGGCCTGCCTCGGGCTTCTTTCCACTCTTGCTGCTGGGCCGCATGCGTTGGCCCAGGAGTTCTCGCCGTCTCACCTGGAAGCTGCGGAGGAGTTACTCATTCAGGCGAACACCGAGCGGAACATGCAGGTGGCAATGGAGGGAATGCTTCAGGCACAAGTACAGCAAAACCCAGCCCTGGCCCAAGTCGAAGATGTGATGCGCGAATTCTTCGCCGAATACCTCAGCTGGGATGTTCTCAAGGACGAGATGATTCGCCTCTATGCCGACGCGTTCACCGAAGACGAACTGCGCGAGATTTCAGCTTTCTACCGCACCCCGACTGGTCAGAAGTCGATAGCGAAGATGCCCACCTTGATGATGCAGGGCATGCAGTTGGGGCAGCGCCAGGTAGAAGAGAACGCGTCCGAACTTGAGCGCCGAGTTCTAGAACGGCTTGCGGAACTGGAGGGGCAGGAGTAACCCATCCTGCAGGCTGTAGAGGCGGAGCGAATAGGCCGTCGGATTGCTTCAGGCGCACGGAAGGCCGAAGTTTACGTTTCGCCCAAGCCGGCTCCGTTTTGTTCAACCTGTCGTCTCCGTGCTAAACCCTGGGCTAGATCAGCATTTTCTGTTTTTCCTGGGGCTCGTGGGCGTCTTCAACGGCCTCGTGCTGAGCCTGTACGTAGCCGCTGCGGGCCGCCGACGCGTCGCCCATCTGCTGGTGTCGGGGCTGCTGCTGCTGTTTTGTACACGGGTGGGCGTGTCGTGCATCTACTTTTTCAGCGGCACGGTGCCGTGGAGCTTGGTCCAGCTTGGTCTATCGGCGCAGTTGCTCACGGGGCCGGTGCTCTATGAGGCTGTTCGGGCGTTGCTTCGAGAACCGGAAGACGGGACGCCGAACCTGTGGCATCTAGGGTTCTGGCTAGGCGCGGCCGGGATAGGAGGCGGGCTGTACCCGTTTGCCGAGCATGTTCTGGTATGGGACCACCACATCCGGTTCGTTATCCATGCGATTGTTGCGGTGTACTATGCCGGCTCGGTTTACCTGATGGCCCGGCACTACTGGACGTACAAACACGCAGGGTGGACGCCGGCTTTGAAGCGGTCGGTTGTTGTGGCGGGGGCAGCGTGCACGGTAGCGGCCGGGTTTGCGGTGTCGTTGTACACCAGCTACATCGTCGGGCCCGTGGTGTTTTCTGGGGTGATGTGCGCGGTCGAGGCGCTGTACTGGCTGAGCGCCCGGCATGAGCAGCCGGCTTCGCGCTCTATAGCTTATGCGGAGAAGAAAATCAGCGCGAATGAAGCGCAGCCTCTCGTGGACCAGCTCCACGCGCTCCTGCAGAGCGAGGCCTTGTACAAACAGCCCGAGTTCAAGCTGGCCGATCTCGCCGCGAAGCTTGGGATGACACCCCACCGGCTCTCGCAGTTGTTGAACGACAACATGGGCCAAAGCTTCGCTAGCCTCGTCAACTCGTACCGCATACGAGAGGCGCAGCGCTTGTTGGTCGAAGAGCCTTTGCTGACGATGGAAGCCATCGGGTACGAGGCCGGCTTCAACTCTAAGTCGGCGTTCTATGCCGCTTTCAAGAGGCACACGGGCCAGACGCCGGCGGCCTCGCGTAGTACGCTGGCGGCTGACGTGCTGACGGCTCCAGAATCATAAGTCAGGACGCCCAGGATCAGAATTCGGGACGGTTAGACGTTGGCAGAGCAGGTACTTGGCCCGCGAATGTTTCCGCCAACCGATCACCTGATCCCCATGCGCTTTGTCCTTTGCCTTGCTGTGTCTCTCGCCCTGTTTCTCGTCCCTGCGGTCAGCGTCTCTGCCCAACCCGTGCCCACGCTGACGCCCGTTTGGGAAACCGATACCTTGCTCACCACCGTCGAATCCGCCATCTATGACCCCGAGACCAACCTGATCTACACCACGAACATCGACGGTCACTTCATGGACAAAGATGGTCAGGGGAGCATCAGCACGGTGACGACGGACGGCCAGATCCAGGACGCGCGCTGGATCACCGGGCTCAACGCGCCGACCGGCACGGGCATTTGGGAGGGTCATCTGTTTGTGACTGATCTCGACGCCATCGTCGAGATTGATATCGCAGCCGGCGCGGTGGTGCAGCGACATGCCATCGAAGGGGCCGTCGCGCTCAACGATCTCGCCATCGATGACGAGGGCACCGTCTTCGCCAGCGACACGGGCGGCAACACGATCTACGCGCTTCGTGATGGCACCATCGAAGCGGTCGCATCCGGGATCGAGACGCCGAACGGATTGCATCCAGAAGCCGGCCGGCTGCTCATCACACGGTGGACGCCCCGAAGCGTCGATTGGCTCAATCTGTCTGATCAGACGCTCGAACCTGTCGCAGAGGGCATTCCAGGGCCAGACGGCCTCGAACCCGTTGGAGACGGCCGATACCTGGCGTCCGGATTCAACGGACTGGTTTACCTGATCGAGGCCGGCCGTGAGAAAACGCTCCTGCTCGACACCACCGAAGAGGGGCAACGCGCGGCCGACATCGAATACATCCAAACGCTCAACCTGTTGGTGGTCCCCACGATGCAGCGCAACACGCTGGCAGCCTATCGGCTGAACTGGGACGCCGGCGACTGAACACACGTCTGGTTGTAAGTGCCGGAAACGGGGCCGAAGCTGCCGGCATAGATCGTGAGTGGCACGTACCTTGGCCGCGCCCAGAGACTCGGACGATCTCCCAAGCCACCACGATACACTCCCATGAAAACACCACTCAAGCTCCTACTGGGCCTGCTATCGATTGCCGTCATTGCCTGGCTCGCCTTCGGATTCTTCGGCGTACAAGCCCTGTTTGTCGACAACGTCGTCGACGAAGACGTACCGGCGTCGATCTCGAACCTCATCGATCAGGACCCGGCAGCGCCGGCTACACCGGTGCAAGACAGCACAGGAATGGCCGTTGCTGACCCCAGCGAGCCGGAAGAAGTGCTCCTTGGCCGAGGCGCGTTCGTGCAGGGAGACAACACCTACACGATAGCCGGCGATGTCTTCCTGAGCCGAACCGGCGGCCAAACAACGCTCACGTTCACCGATTTCGAGGTGACCAACGGCCCCGACTTGTTCGTCTATGCCGTCAAGACAGCGACTACGGAAAACACTACCGTCAAGGCAACTGTCGGCAATGACGAGTTCATCGATCTCGGAATGCTCAAGGGGAATATTGGCACCCAGAACTACGTCCTCGAACGCGAATTCGACCCCAGCGAGTATCAGGTGATCACGATCTGGTGCAAGCGCTTCGGCCGGAATTTCGGCTCGGCGAGCCTCAGCGTGGCTTCCTGATCGAACCTTTTCTCGAACCCTGTCTCCCGTGAACCGAGGGGCTATGGAAGACGCATTGTTGGCGTTCATCTCGCAGTACGTCTCCCTGACCGATGAAGAGACCAGCCAATTCCTGGAGCTCGATCTTATCAGCACGTATGAGAAGGGGACGCAGTTGGTGCAAGAAGGCGAGTCTACACAGCTCGACTATTTCGTGCTGAAGGGTTGCGTCGTCAAATACTACGTCGTCGATGGAGAGCAGAAGGTGACGGCCATCTATACCGAGAACGAGGGTATCGACTCGCCAAGGGGCCTAGCGGATTACCATCTCGATGTTCTGGAGGACTCCGTCTTGTTGGCCGTTGACGACGAGACGGCAGACCGGTACATCGAGAAGATTCCCAAGTTTGCCACCATGTGCCGGCTCATGGCCGAGCAGATGCTGTCCAAGAATCAGCTCTCGTTCGACCAATACCGCACCGCGACGCCCGAACAGCGCTACCGCCGGCTCGCCGAGGAACGGCCGGACCTGTTGCAACGCGTCCCGCAGTACTACCTCGCGAGCTACATCGGAATCAAGCCGGAGTCGCTGAGCCGAATCCGCAAACGGATGGCCGCTTCTTAACCCAAGTCAACGAGTCGGTCGGCCGGCTCCAGCTAGCTTTGTAGGTCCGTTTCATTCAACGAGCCTACCTACAAAGCAATGGCTACACCCCTCGAGCGCTGGGCGCTTGGCCTTCTCCTTGTCTTCAGTTTCTTCTCCTCGAATCCCCTCCGCGCACAGGACTCGGGCGAGTCGATGGACCGCCGGCATCACGTGGGCAGCTCCGCGTTCGTGTCGTTCACCTTTTTGCTCGACCGCTCGCCGGATTTTTACCAGTTCAACTACGGCTACCGGCTCACCGAGCGCGACGTCCTCTCTGCCGAGGCTATCACCTGGAAATATTGGGCACCGCTCGGAATTCCGCACGGGACCTCAGAGACCATCGAAAACGAATATCCCGGCGAGGTGCGGGAGTTTGGGGTCGGCGCGGCATATCAGCGCTTCTTCTGGAAGGATGCCTATGTGGCCATTCATGCTCTACCGCTCGTGCAGCAGTATCAGGATGAAGGTGGAGAGCGGATACAGAACGGCTTCCAGCTGTTTCTCACCTACCGGCTGGGTTATCACATAAGCCTGTTCGGCGGCCGGTTCTTTCTCGAGCCCTCGGTTGCGGTTACGCATTGGCCCATCAACACGAACGC
>JBCDHV010000322.1:0-5118 GCA_038749615.1 Bacteroidota bacterium | reverse complement strand
GTCGATCGTGAGCCGGCAATCGGTGTTGCGTGGAATGCCAGCTCCACCAACGCCGGCATCCGTGAAGACGTAGGAGCCGGCGTAGCCACGTGCATCGTTTACCGTGGTCGCCCGGCCAATTTCGGCGAAGCTTCCTCCACCAGCGTCACACAAGAGCACGATTTCGAGGCCGTTGATGCCGGCTTCATCGCCGTCTTGAATGCCATCGTTGTTCGTGTCGCACCAGACTCGGTTTCCGAGTTCAAGCGGTGTAATGGGGCAGATCGCCTCCATGTCCCCTAGCCCAGAGGCCTTGCCAAACGTAGCCGGCACGGGACCTCCGCCGCCTTCATCTTCGCCGAAAATCTCGTAGCTATGCGGGCGCGTTCCGAGGGCGTTGCTGAACCAGCCTACACCTCCAGCCCGAAAGTCAGTGAGGGGATCGAAAACCGTGGTGCCAATCTCACCGGTACCTTCAAGCAACGACAACCCGCCGATGGTGATTTCGTTGTGCGTGCCGGCATTCTTGCTGGTCGACAGACTGTACATGTCTTGCCAGTAGTACTCGCCGCCGCCGTTGCCTTGAGCTGGGTTGCTGCTCGTGCCGGCCGTCGTGACGCCACCACATGTAGCATTTGACTCTAGCACGAATCCGCCCGATCCGTCCGGGCACATGCGGATGAGGTCGCCGCCGGCGGTTCCTTCGTACGTATCTGTGTCGCTCGCAATCGTGCTAAAGTTAGCGTTGCCAGTCTGGTGCCCCCAGCGGTCCATGACACCCAGCACAAACGAGCCGTCTACGTCAACTTCGATATCGCTGAGCATGGGTTGCGGGTTGATCACCTGCGTCCCGAAGGGCTGGGGCTGGTTGAGCGCCTCGTAGTCCTGCCAGGTATCAATCCACGGGCGCCATTCGGCACCGATATCGATGTTGCCATTATCAATCCCAGAGTTCGTGACAAACGCTCTGGGGTAATTGAGCGGCACACTAAACACGAGTTGGAAATTTCCTGTGGCACCCGCAGGGTCGTGCTCGTAGACGTACGCGGCCAGATTGCTCGCCGTGCCTCCACTCTCGGCTGTGCAGGTTCCGCCGGCGTAGAGCTTGCCGTCGTGGAAGGCGAGAGCGAACGCTCGGAACACGCCTCCGGTGCAAGATGGGGTAGGTAGCGTGTGCTTAGTTGCTGATCCAGGCTTAGTGCCACTCAGCCCGATGTCGAGTTGGTAGACTGCATTTTCGCGGACGTTCATTACATAGAGCGTCCGGCCATCGTCAGATAGGTCGAGATCGCCCAACGCCATCTTGCCAACAGCGTCGAACGCCGGCGCGTCGCGGTTCGGGTCGTTGCGGTCAGCCGGCAGGCTTCGGTTGGAAATCGTCCCCGTGTCGGCCGCATAGTCCGTCGCGAGGTTCGCGAACACGCTGGCCGTTTGGTTCACGACATCGATGGCATAGAGCGCCCCTGTACCGCCCGGACCGAGGCCCGAGTGACGTTTTACGAATGCTCCGGCGTACAGCGTACCCGTGTGACGGTGATAGGCAAGCCCCCATGTGGAGCCTACGAAGCGGCCTTCAGCCAGGTAGACGTTAGCCCCCGACGTGGTAGCTGGGTTGTTCGGAAACTGAACGATCCACGGATCAGTGCCGGAATCTCCTCCACCTAGCGGGTCACCATTCGAGAAACAGGTAGTAAGCATCTCCGGGTTCTCCGTGCAGTACTGGCCCGGATTTGCCAGACCAATATTGACGCCTGTGTCCCCGGCTTGGGCAAACAGGACTCTCGTCGAGCCGGCAGCACCACTTTGCAGATGAGCCGGCAGCCCAGAGGCTTCGAGACGGTAGACCGTTCCGTTTGTCAGACCCGATAGCGTGAAAGCCCCCGGACGGTCAGCTCCGGAGCACGCGACGGCCCCGCCGCACGACGTGGCTGTTGCAGCAGGCGTAGTCTGGCCGGGTGCAAAGGCCCGAATGGTGATATCCGCCTCACCATACTCGTCATCCAGCGCTTGGGCAGCCACGCTGCCCGTATTCTGGACGCCGCTTGCGTTGTAGTCTCGGAAGACTTGTCCGGTGATGGTCTGTGCCTGAACCTCGGAAGGGCCGAACAGGGTGAGTACTGAAAGTGCGAATATCGTACGCCGAAAGATGGATGAGCCGATTCCATAGCTCACCCCCAGTGTTGTGCCAACACGCATGGTTGCCTCAGTTGTGGTTGCCTCAAAATGCAGAGGTGCGGCCAGCACAAACAGGTTGCCTCCCGTGCTCGTAGCCGGCGTGCGATGTGTCGTGATGTCTAGCGAAAGCCAACTCGCAGATCATCTCAATAGACGGGCCTCCTGAACGCACCTAACATAGGTAATTTTCTAGACCTGCACCAAACCAGACCACAGCGTGCGAGAAACGTGCAGGTAGCACAAAGACACGACGGGCCCGAATACAAAAAGCGAGGACACCTGCACAGAGGTGCCCTCGCTCTGGCCAGCGTGAAGCCGGCCTTGTAGCGCCTGCTACGGCAGCGTTGTCCGCTACTTGATGAGTGTGATCTGCTGAGTCGATTGAGCCTTTGCGCCTTCGAGCCGGATCACATACGTCCCACTCGGCAAGCCCGACGCATCCACGCGGAGCGTCTGCGACTGGCCGGCCTCGACATCGCCTTCGAACAGTGTCTTCACGTGCCGGCCGGTGAGATCGTACAAGCCGACGTAGACTTCACCTCTATCCTCCATCGTGAAGCGGATCTGCGTCGACGGATTGAAGGGGTTCGGGTAGGCCGGCTCCAGGTAGGCGGCGGACGGCACGTCGAGCCGTTGCTCCAACACGGCCGAGTAGCTGTGCTGGCCGTCGAAGTCGACTTGCTTCAGGCGGAACTGGTGGACGCCCGGTTCCAGCGGTGCGGTCCGGTAGGCGTAGGCCTGAGGGGTCTCCGTCGTGCCGGCACCCTGGACGAAGCTGAGTTCGCTCCACGCACAGTCGGATGAGCACGAGGCCAACCGGTGCTCGATGCTGAAGCCGGCGTTGTCCGTCTCCGTCAGCGTTTGCCAGGAAAGCTCCACCTGCATGTCGGCGCGGCTCAGTTCGAACGCGCTCAGCTCTACAGGCAAGGCACCCGTGACGAGATAGTCCTCGACTTCGCCGTTGCTGGCACGGCCTGTCGGGCTGGCAGCAGCGGGGTCCGTGCTGTAGCGGCACCGCACGTATACCTGAGAGGTCGAGAGCGTAGCCGGCGTGATGAACGTAAACGCCACATCGGCCGGATCGCCGCCGTTGATGATGAACTCTTCGGCGTTGTTGAGCGTGCCGTCGCCGTTGAAGTCAGCCCAGCAATAGAGCAGCGCATTGGCGCAGCCCGTGTCGTCGAAGCCGAGTACAGAAATCGTCTCGCTCGTGTTCTTGACGAATGGCGCTGTTGTGAACTCGATGCCGTCTTCGTCGGCACCGTCCCCATCCGCGCTCAGGTCGGCCTGGCCGTCCACTTCGCCATCGACCGTCGAGCCGAGGAAGCAGCTGTCTAAAATCACGTGCGATGCGCCACTGCTGGCTTGCTCGGTCGGGTAATCGGACGACCCGACCAGATCTTGCGGGAGGTCACCGAAATCACCGATGATGCCGTACCGGTAATCTTCCACCTCTCCGATGCCACGAGCTCCTGTAGGCAGCACACCGTTCTCGTTGTCATCGAGGCGGAAGCGCATGTAGGATTCGCCGAACGCCGCGTCACATGGAATCGAAGCGCTGACTTGGATCTGTTGGGGCGACGAACTCTGGCTGATGGCTGAGGTCGTGAAGGCCTTTTCAGTGACGGGGTCGAAGACGCCATCCGCATCGTAGTCGATCCACGCGTGCACGTAGGCACCAAAGAACCGGTCGTTCAGGACGGTCAGCGTGAACAACTGCGTGCTGCATGCCGGCGCTGCCGGGCCACCGACACCGAAGTCGACACCGTCTTCGTCAGACGCACCGCACGTCCCTTGCTGGGCCGTTTCAGCCGGCTTGTTGTTGTCGCCATCCGCAGCAGCTTGCGGTTCGCCGTCACGTTCTCCGTCGACGCACGCACCGAGCCGGACGTCGGTCGAGACCAGATGGCTCGCGCTTTCGCCTTCGTTATTCCCGCTGTCGTTTGCGCCGCCGTTCGTGCCGTAGCTGTCTGGGGCATCCCCGTAGTCACGGGCGAACGTAAAGCCGAAGTCGTACGTGAAGTTGTTCTCGCCATCGTCGCCGGTGGTGAACTCGACGCCGACGTTGGTGTCGCCGCCAACCCCGAACTCACCATCGGAGTCGCGCAGATCGGCCGAGTGGCCGCTGCCACCGTTGTTCGGCTTCGTTGGCGCGTAGGCATTCGTACCGCACGTCGTCTCGATAGCTGCCTGGCTCGGGTCGATGACGAGCCGGCACGACGCGTTGCGAGGAATTCCGCTGCCCCCGACGCTGGCGTCTGTGAAGAGGTACGAGCCGGCATAGCCGCGTGCATCGTTCGCCGTGGTTGCGCGGCCAACTTCGCTGAACGTTCCCCCTCCGGTATCGCAGAGCAAGACGACTTCGAGGCCGTTGATGCCGGCTTCGCTACCGTCCTGCACACCATCCCCGTTCGCGTCGCACCAGGCGCGGTTGCCGATTTCGAGCGGGGTGATCGGGCAAATGGCTTCGAGGTCACCCAGGCCGGCAGCCTTACCAAAAGTCCCGGGCGTTGAATCGTCAGGCCCTGCCCCTGCATCCAGGGCGAACACCTCGTAGCTATAGGGCCGTGTCCCGAGCGTGTTGTCGAACCATCCCGTTCCACCAGCGCGGAAGTCAGTAAGTGGATCAAACACGGTCGTACCGACTGTGCCGCTGCCCTCGAGGAGTGACAAACCACCGAGGATGATCTCGTTGTGGCCCCCGTCGTTCTTGTCGGTCGACAATCGGTACATGTCCTGCCAGTAGTACTCGCCACCGCCATTCCCTTGCGCCGGCGAGCTACTTGCGCCTCCCGTCGTGATTCCACCACATGAGGCATTCGATTCGAGGGTAAAGCCTCCGGAACCGTTGGGGCAGGCGCGGACCAGATCGCCCGCTGCCGTGCCTTCGTACGTGTCCGTATCGTCGAAATCCGTGCTGTAGTTTGCGTTGCCAGATTGATGGCCCCAGCGGTCCATGATCCC
>JBCDHV010000321.1:0-5143 GCA_038749615.1 Bacteroidota bacterium | reverse complement strand
TCGGCCGGCGCTTTCCATTCCACGTGCAGTTGTACGTCGCCAAACGTGTCTTTGGTGCGGATGTCGCCTGTGCCAGGGACCACCTCGACGCCACCGTCGACCACCATCCAGCCGGCGGGGCTACCGTCGAGGCTTACCCACGCATCGAGGCTGGAGCCATCGGCTGGAATGAGCACCGTCGCATCGGCCGGGACGGGAGCCGGGCCATCGACCGGAAGCGGGGTGACCCGTTCGGGTTGCGGGCGCGTGAGGTCGTGTTGGAGCCAGTCGGAGGGGCGGAGATCGGATTGAGCAAGCACAGAGCTGGCAGTAAAGAGTGAGAGGAGTGAAACGAGTAGGCGCATGTGCACAGAAGAACGGTTGGTGCAGGAAAGGTACGGCAGGCCATGCCCGGATGACTAGCCGGCTCAGACCATCTTCATCCAATCGTGTCTTCATAGGCGCAACGCGAGTATTTTTACCTCCGTACAGCAAGTCTCTCACTCAACGAACTGCTGGTATGAACCGCATCAAGTTTACTCTTCCCGACGTCGGGCTTCGCGAGGTGAAAGGGCTGGTCTACGTACACGATGGACATCTCGTATTGGAGGTCGAGGACGCCATCGCCGGCATCGTGGACACTGACAAACGGACGATCGAGATCGAACCCGAAGCGGTGAAGCACCTGTACCTCAAACCGGGCCTCTTCAAGCACAAACTCGTGATCGAACCCTACGGCCCAGAGCTACTCGACGCCCTTCCCGGCCAGCACGCCCGCGCCGCCGAACTCCGCATCTGGCGCACCGAACGCCCAGCTATTGATTCGCTCATCGATGAATTTGAATCACTGTGAGCGTGTGTGCTTCGCTCACGTGGAGAGGGTGAGAGGTACCAGGTCGATATGTGGGAGACAAGATGGCGCGTTTAGCTGGACGATAGAGAAGCTGCTCGAAGATTCGAAGAGGCAGTCCTTCTCAGCTTGTTACCCACGCCTCAACTCCTCACCCTGGCCACGCTTCCACGTGAGCGAAGCGAAATTCCCTACATCGGCCTGTTTTGGAATATCGGAGGCGGATGGGTATCCTTGTAGTGCGCACTTCGGATCTGGTAGAGGCTATTCAGGGCGGCAGACAGTTGGCTTTTCCTGGCTCTGCCCTGCCTAGTGATCCAAGCGCCCAACCTCTCTGACTGTGCTCATCAGAGCACCGTGCCCTTCCCCTCCTTCCCCAAATCGCCGGCTCATGCGCTACGCTACGCTCCTGCTTTTCTCGTTCTTCCTTGCCGTCTCGGTTCGCGCGCAGTGCAGCGTGGTCGTCACAGACCCAGAGCCTGATCTATCGGTTGGCCCTTTCTCCGCGAGTTGGGTGCCTGTTGACTTGAACGCAGACTCAACAGACGATCTGGTCTTTATGACCTACAGCGCCCTGGATAACTCATACAACTACCAGTGGGGAATAACACATAATGCCTTTGTCACGCAGCTCGCTATAGTCGAGGACGGAGCCCCTCTTTCCGCAGGTGCAACCATCGATGCAACGAGTTCCTATGGGACAGCCATGCCTTTCCTGCTCATTTGTGAAGAGCCGGGACATGGAGCCACGTGTTGGACATATACGACCCCGACCGGACCGTGGGCTTCGGTCGCTAGTGGATACTTTGGGGTGCGTTTTGGTGTGAACGGACAGACGCACTACGGGTGGGTCGAGTACGCAGTGGACTATCCCTCCACGCCGCCGGGTCCCTTTATGCTGCCTACAAGCTCACGTATCACGCGCTACGCCTACAACACGTGCCCGGATCAAGGCGTGATCGCCGGCACCGCCTTGCCGGTCGAGTTGGCGAGCTTCGATGCCGTCGCTGACGGCGCGTCCGTCCGGCTCCAATGGCAAACGCTGAGCGAGACGACTAACGCCGGCTTCTCGGTCGAGCATTCCGCGCTCAATGCTGCCAGCGAGACGATCAGCGCGTGGAGCGAGGTCGGCTTCGTCGATGGAGCCGGCACGACGAGTGAGCCAGGCTCGTACCGGTACACGGTCGAGGATCTAGACCCAGGCCGGCACGCCTTCCGGCTCAAGCAAGTCGACTACGATGGAGCGTTCGAGTATTCGCCCGTCGTCGAGGCCAGCGTCGAAGTGCCGGGCACGCACCGGTTCGTGATCTCGGGGCCGAATCCGTTTTCGGTACGAACGCAGTTGAGCCTGGCGGTCGAGCGCGAGCAGCGGGTCGAGGCGTCGCTCTACGACGTGCAGGGCCGGCAGGTGCGCTCGTTGGTGTCTGAGGTGGTGCCGGCGGGTGAGAGCGTGCGCGTGGACGTGGATGCGTCTGGACTGCCGGAAGGTGTGTACTTCGCGCGTGTGATCGGCGAGATGTTCACCGAGAGCCGGCAGCTCGTCGTGATCAAGTAGGGAGAGCAGATAGAGGCGACGAGGTAGGGGACGGGATTTTCGATGGCGGATGTACGATCTTAGGCCCTGGCGCTTTTCTGAAGCGTTCCATCGACGAGATCCACCATCCAAACGTCCCATGAGCGAGGTCACTGCTCTCCTAGGCGAACTCCAAGGCGGGCGCGATGAGGCGATGGGCGAACTCGTACCGCTCGTGTACGACGAACTCTACGCCATCGCCCGCCGGCAACTGCGGGGCCAGCGCCCCGGCCAGACCTTGAATGCTACGGCCCTCGTCCACGAGGCGTACGTCAAGATGGTGGGCGGCCAAGGCGGCTGGGCCGACCGGTCGCATTTCCTCGCCGTTGCCGCTGTGGCGATGCGGCAGGTGCTCATCAACTACGCGCATCGTAAAAAGGCGCAGAAGCGCGGCGGCGGGCAAGCGATCGCCACGTTCGATGAGTCGGTGATGGGCGCGTCGGCGCGGGCCGACGAGTTGATTGCGCTCGATGAGGCGCTCACGGAACTCGCTAAACTCGACGAGCGGCAGGCCCGCGTCGTCGAATTGCGCTTCTTCGGTGGTCTCACCCATGACGAAGTCGCCGCCGTCCTCGGCCTCTCTGAACCGACCGTTCGCCGCGATTGGCGTGCCGCCCGCGCCTGGTTGGCCCGCTGGATGAAAGGATAAATCGCCCTGTTCTCGGATGATCCATTTCCACCCCCTCAAACCTTCTACTGTGCGCCGTTCACTCTTCCTGCCATTCCTGCTTCTAGCCGCTGCCACAGCTACTGCCCAACCGCTCACTATCGACAAAGTAGAGCCGCCGAACTGGTGGGCCGGCATGAACTGGAACGACATCCAGCTGATGGTCTACGGCGAGGATTTGGCCGGCGCAACGGCCCGGTTTACGGATCCGAGACTCCGTGTGACGGCCACGCATACGCTGGAGCATCCAGGTTATCTCTTCGTCGATGTCACGATCCCGGATGATTTGCCGGCCGGCACGTACACGCTCGAGGTGATCCGCGGCGATGAAACCGCGACGATGGCGTATCCCATCGAGGCCCGGCAACCGATGGAAGGCCGGTACCAGGGCTTCGATAATACCGACGTGGTATACCTGCTCACCCCAGACCGCTTTGCCAACGGTGATCCATCGAACGACGACCCCGCCGGCGTCGAAACCGACTTCGACCGGTCGGATCCCAACATGCGGCACGGAGGAGACCTTCAGGGCATGATCGACCGGCTGGATTATCTCGCCGATCTCGGCGTGACGGCCGTCTGGCCCAACCCGGTTCTTCACAACGATCCGCCGCTGAGTTACCACGGCTACAAGGCCGTCGATCTCTACCAGATCGACCCCCGGTTTGGGACGAACGACGACTACCGCCGCTTTGTGCAAGAGGCGCACGACCGCGACATCAAGGTCATTTTTGACCACATCAACAACCACATCGGCGTGACGCATCCGTGGATCGATGCCATGCCCCGCGCATCGTGGTTCAACGGCACGAAGGACGACCACCTCGGCAGCTCCCACTACAAACTTGCCCCGGTCGATCCCTACGCGGACCCTGAGAGCGCCGAGCAGTTGCGCACGTTCTGGTTCGTGCCGGAAATGCCGGACCTGAACCAGCGCGATCCCTTCGTGGCGACCTACCTCACGCAAAACATGCTGTGGTGGATCGAAACGACCGGCCTCGACGGCATTCGGGAGGACACGTATCCCTACCCAGATCAAGACTTCTTGGCGGATTGGGCCGAGGCGATCCTCGATGAATATCCCGACTTCAACATCGTCGGAGAGATTTGGGAATACGAGCCGTCCTACCTCGCGTTGTTCCAGACCGAGAGTTACCTGCCGCGGGATTTCGAGACGAACCTGCCGAGCGTGATGGATTTCCCGCTCAGCCTCGCTCTGCGAAACTACCTGACCGGCGACGGCCGACTCTCCGCGGTGTACACGCTGCTCGCCCAAGACTTCATCTACACCGACCCCGACAACCTCTTCACGTTCATCGACAACCACGACATGCCGCGTGGGATCTTCATTGCCGAGGGCGACACCGACCGGCTGAAGCAAGCCACAGCGATTTTGCTGACGACGCGCGGCATTCCGCAGATCTTGTATGGCAACGAGATCAACATGATGGGCGACGAGTCGCACGTCGAACTCCGCGCCGACTTCCCTGGCGGATGGCCTGGAGACGAGCGTGACGCTTTCACCGAAGCCGGCCGCACCGCAGAGGAAAACGACATCTTCAACTTCACGCGTGCGCTTCTGAACGCCCGGTTGGAGCACCCCGCGCTCACCGAGGGCGAGTTGGTGCAGTGGCCGTCCAACGCCTGGGGCCCGGATGTCTACCGCTACCTTCGCCACACCGACGACGAGACGGTTGCGGTCCTCGTCAACGGCAACGACGAGCCGATGGCACTCACACTGTCTGGCATGGAGCCCTACCTCGCCGGCTGTCCCGTCCTCACTGATCTCCTCACCGGCACCACCCATGACCCGGCCGACGGCGAAATCGACGTGCCGGCCGGGGGCGTGGCGGTTGCCTTGTGCGCCAGGTGATGTGGCAGGTGTTGCAAGGTGGCAGATGTGGCTGGACTTAGGAGCAAAGGTGCATAGGGGCTTAGGAGATGAATAAGGCTGGAAACGCTGAATTCATTTGACTCGGTTCACGGGTCCTTCAACTTCCTCAGCCCCTCAGCCCCTCAGCCCCTCAGCCCCTCAGCCCCTCAGCCCCTCAGCCCCTCAGCCCCTCAGCCCCTC
>JBCDHV010000320.1:0-5148 GCA_038749615.1 Bacteroidota bacterium | reverse complement strand
TGTGCCCGCCGGCAGCCCCGTTCTCAGCCTTGCTCGGTGCGTGGATGTAGGCGTACAGCGCGTCTTCCCCCGCAGAGCGAAACACATAACCCGATTTGACATCGGCCAGGCCCGATTTGGGCAAGCGTTCTTCGGCATCCGTGGCGGCGAGCCAATCTGCCCTAGCGTCATAGACCCCGCGTCTGAGTGCCGCCGTGACCTCTGTGCCGACCGACGCGTAGCTGGTCCACGATTCGGTCGAACGGCCGGCCAGCCGTTCCATCGGGAAGAACACTTTGTCGAACGTGTCACCCACCGGCGGCAGTTGTCCGTTCGGCAACCGAAGCGAGATCGACCACTCGAAGAGCGCGTCCACGCGTGGGTCGTCAAGGGCGAGTCCGAGCTGTAGACCGTCGTAGTTTTGTACAGGGCTCATGCCGACGAGTGCATGCCGTTGTGCGCGCCAGTACGGCAGCACGGTTTGCATGGCGTACTGGAAGTACCACGGCCCCTCCCCGTAGACAAACGCACCGTCTAGATCCGACTGCCGGTTGCTTCGGCGAAACAACGCCCGCTCGATTTCAGCTGTGCCGGTGCTGATCCACGTCGCCGGCTGTGCGTCAGGATCGCTGGATTCGAGGTCGTTCAGGACCAAGCCGGCCAACGCGAACGAGCCGGCGGTACGCAGCGACAAGTTGTTGGCCGTCAGGCTCCAGTAGCTGCCGCCAAACCGGTTGGCCTCGCCGAACCAGCCGGCCACGAGTTGTTGCAGTCGGGCAGCAGCTGACGCCAAATCGTCTTCGGTCACGCCGGCCAGCAGATCGTAAGCCTGAACCGATTGCGTGACGACGGCCGAGAGAAACTGAAAGTCGCTAGACGCTGTGAGAACGGAGGGAAGGTCGAGATTGGTGCTCTCCAGGTAAGCCATCGCCTTCGCCCGCAACTCGTCTCGAACGCCGTCCGGCAACGAACCGACAGCGGCTCCATTGACGACGCCAGCATCTACGGCTACCAAAAATGCAGCGGCCTTCGCGATGCGTGCACGCGCGCGCCGGTCGTCCCAGGAGCTGTTGGCCTCACGCGTTTCGAAGGCTGTTGCCGAAAGTGAGGCGAAGACCGCCGGCTCGTCGTTGAGTACGCGGGCGCGGACGGCGTTGAGGTCGTCTGACGTAAACAACGTGCGAGGGTGCTCCGTCACGGTATCTGCCCGCCACGTCCCCTGGGCGTACACACACGTGCTCGTGAGAATGCCCAGCACAACGACACTGATCCGCTTCATTGTCCGGCCCAGTCGAGTTCCGTGGCTCGCCACATGTACCAGCTTGCAACGGTGCGGTAGGGTCTCCACGCCTCCCCTATCGTGAGCAGCACCTTCGGCGTGGGCCGTTCGGCAAGACCGTAGGTAAACTGGGCACCTTTCTGGACGCCGAGATCCGTAGCCGGCAAAACGTCGGGGCGCAACAGGTTGAACATCAGGAGCATCTGCACGGTCCACGGGCCTATGCCTCGGACTTGAGTCAGCCGGCCAATGATGTCCTCGTCCGAGAGTTGCCGCAAATCGTCGAGGGTTGCCGGCACCGTACCGTCCAGCGTCTTCGCTGCGAGGTCCTGCGCTGCACGCGCCTTGTTGCGGGACAAGCCAACACTCCGAAGGAGCTCGACGGGCGCGTCTATCAATTCAGACGGGTCGGGGCCGCCGGGCCCTGGGAACGCATCGAGCAACCGGCCATAGATGGTGCCGGCCGCTTTGCCTGAGAGCTGTTGATAGACGATCGAGCGAAGCAGGGCCTCGAAGGGCGAGTGCATATCACGCGCTTCGAGGGTACAGGGCCCGACGCGGTCGATGAGCCGGCGGATGGAGGCATCCCTGGCTCGCAGCACTTCGACGGCTGCTTCAAAATCAGGCTCTTCGTCATACATGGCACGCTGGGCTAAACCGGGGGCAAGGCATCGACATCCTTCGAGAGGATACGATCCGAAACGGGGTGGCTTTTCGCGTCATGGATAGAAATTCGTATATTTCGCCGAGGCAATACATCATTAGGGAGGCATTTCATGGTGCACTGGCACGCAACCAGCCGTGCGGGCGTAGCCCGTGCGCATTGGTCATTTAGTCTATTGGCGCTCCTCTTGGCGCTCATAGCTCTACCGGCAACGGCTCAAACCAGACAAGTCAAGCCGGTCTTCGAGTGTGTCATCCCACAAGGCGGTGGCTCGCATCATTTCGTCTTTGGCTGGGAGTATCAGACGTCCGCTGGTACACCGCCGCTGTCGAAGACATTGGCCTGGGGCAACACGACCGGCACCGTGAACTCGTTCGGTGGCGGCACGCTCATCATCCCAACGTCCGGCAACGAAACGACGTTCTTCGATTATCCCATCGGTTCCGGCGGATCGGGGCAGCGCCGGCACGTGGTCTGGCCGCCATTTGTAAACGATGGGCCTGGACCACGAACCGACCGCACAGGCCGGTCCATGTGGTGGACGAATGCCGATATGCAGATCCAATCGTCTGGATCGGCGACGCGCCGGCTCGACGGCAATACCCAGACGACGACCCTCGGTGCGAACACGCAACGCTGCTCTCAGCACGTCTTCATCGAGAAGCTCTGGAATGGCAGCGTCGTGCCTCCTCAATCGCTCGACAAGCAGACCTACGAGCTGCACGTCACGTTTGGCACCAATCCAGTCGAACCCTCCGTCACGAACACCGCCACGGCGATCTGCAAGTACCTGGAATACCAGACGCCGAGCACGTTCTTCGCACCCTACGGCGAAGGGTTTACAACGACGCCGTCCAACACCCTCAACTGCGCCTACCAAAACGCCCTTCCCTACGGCACGGACATAGGTGGCTACTGGGTACCGAAAGGAAGCTCGTATGTCGTGAGCGAGCAAAACGCTCCGAGCGGTTTCACGGCGTCCAACCTCGGCACCTTCATCGCGGACTTCGAGTCGACCGATCCCAGCTTCGTTGCCGAATGCGAGTACTACCCGGCGTTCGGGACGACTGCCGCCATCCGAGACTCGGACAATTCTGACATTCCGAAGTTTGGACGCGCCTCCAGCAAGTGGTGCCTGCACACGTCGAATTCCACGTCATCGACGAACCGGGATTACGGCGACGCGCCGGATTCGTATTCGACCTTGTTGGCCTCGAATGGTCCCTATCACGAGTTAGCCACATTCGCGTTGAGGCTTGGCAACCAACTCGAATCTGATCCGGATGGGCAACCCGACATCGCCGCTGAAGGCGATACGCTGGCCAACGGCTTTAGCACCGATGATGGGGTGTTTTTCGCTGAATCGAATGCCGATGGGGATTTCGCGGCCTTCGTCTGTACGAGCGACTACGGCGTGAGAATTCGGTCCTCGGCGACTGGCAAGGTGGATGCCTTCCTGGATTTCAACGTCGATGGCGACTTCAACGACCCGGACGAGAAGATCCTGAACAGCGTCGATGTTGTCTCGGGGGACAATGATTTCACCTTCGATATCCCCTGCGACGCCGTCGCCGACTCGTCGTATGCCCGCGTCCGGCTGAGTACCGCCGGCGGGTTGAGCTTCACCGGGCCGGCAACCGACGGTGAAGTCGAGGACTACCTGTTCATCCTCAAGGGCTTCGATTACGGAGATGCACCCGCCTCGTACGGCGATCCTCGACACGAAATCTCGCCTGATTACCGGCTCGGCATCGACATCGATGAAGAACTGGGCACCCAGGGTAGTCTAGACGCACTGGGCGATGACAATGACATCCGCGGCGACGACGAGGATGGCATCACGTTCATCAACCGCAATGGCGGTGTGCCCGGTGGAACGTTCGGCTTTGATCTCTTCTTGTCGAACCCCAATAACGACTCGGCCAGTCTGTCGCTCTACATCGACTACAACAGGAACGGAGTTTTCGACGAGAGCACGAACGAGGACCTCTTCGGTGGAATTCCGCAGGCGCTGTCCGTCGGGACCAACCAGTTCCGAAATCCGCAGGTGCCGGCCATCCCGGTCGGAGCCGTCCCTGGCGTCTCGTACGCGCGCTTCCGGCTCTACAACGGGTTCAACGTCGTCACCCCGACCAACGACCTAGAAGTAGGCGAAGTCGAGGACTACGTGTTCATCATTGGGGATCTCGATTTCGGCGATCTCCCGGAAGACGGCTCCCCCTACCCGACGTCTATCGTCAACGGCGGGGCCTACCATGTCATCGTGCCCAACTGCGAACTCGGAGGCACGGTCGACAGTGAATCGGACGGTCAACCCAGCGTCGCTGCCAACGGCGACACCGGAGACGACGGCATCGCCTTCACGACCTCCCCGTGGGAAGCCAGCTCGACAGAGACCTTGCTCGTTGGCCAAGCCGACGTTAGTGGATGCCCGGCCGCGCGGTTGTATTGCTACGCCGACTTCAACGGCAACAACAGCTTCGCAGACCCGGGAGAAACCATCGTCTCCAATGGCGACGTGTCATCGGCCCCAGTGAGCTTCCCGGTCTCCGTGCCAGCCAACGTAGTCGACGACATCTTCGTCCGCTGCCGGCT
Organism: Bacteroidota bacterium; assembly: GCA_038749615.1. GTDB lineage: Bacteria > Bacteroidota > Rhodothermia > Rhodothermales > DATKEJ01 > JBCDHV01. The sequence continues at coordinate 631 of JBCDHV010000320.1, read as the reverse complement.
CGGTACTTCGGGGGCAAACGTTCCGGATGGTCGCGCATCCGATGGCGAAGTCGAGGACTACGTGGTCACCGGCTCTCTCCCCGTCGAACTGGGTGGATTCGAAGCCGCCTCCATGCCTGAGGGCGTTCACCTCAAGTGGAGCACCTTGTCTGAAACCGACAACGCCGGCTTCCACGTTGAGCTTCGCCCCGCGACGTGCGCCGGTGAGGCCGGATGTGCTTGGCAGGAGGTAGCCTTCGTCGAAGGAGCCGGCACGACGGCCGAGCTTCACGAGTACGGCTACATGGTCTATGACCTCGCGCCCGGCATCTACGCCTTCCGCCTCAAGCAAATCGACTTCGACGGTACGACGGCCTATTCGAGCATCGTGGAGGCCTCGCGGGATGTCCCTGGCGATGTCTTCCTCGCCGCGGCCTATCCGAACCCCTTCAGCACGCAAACGAGCCTGCGCTTCAGCGTCGCCGAACGGCAGGAAGCGTCCGTCAACGTCTACGACTTGCAAGGCCGGCTCGTCCGTACGCTCTTCGAGGGCCGGCTCGAAGCAGGGCTGCCAAACGAAGTCACCCTCCGTTCCCAGGGACTCGTGAGCGGGGCCTACATCATCGCGCTCGAAGGCGAGCGGGGCCGGACG
>JBCDHV010000319.1:0-5167 GCA_038749615.1 Bacteroidota bacterium | reverse complement strand
CCTGCCGGCCAATCCGCATGACGTGAGCGTGCACGTCCTCTTCGAGGGGTCCGACCCCTCCGGGGGTCCGACCCCCATCGCCGGCTTCTGGGACGGCGACTCCACCTACCGCGTCCGCTTCGCACCGCCCGACGCTGGGCGCTACCGCTACACGGTCGAGTCCTCGGATCCTGCACTCGATGGACAGACGGGCACGGTCGAGGCAGACACGCCGACGGGCAAGCCGTGGCTGGAGGTGCAGGGCCGGCACCTGGTGCGGGGCGATGAGCCGGCGTTCTTGCTAGCCGACACCGCCTGGGAGCTGCCCCGCAAGGCCAATCCAGCCGAGGTGCTGCGTTACTTGGATGACCGAGCGGAGAAAAACTTCGAGGCGGTCTTCGTCGTGCCGATGAGTCACTACGCGATCACCGCGGATGGATCGCGTAACGACGCCGGCATTCCGTTTTTCATCGGCGAGGACTTCAACCGGCCTAATCCGCGGTACTTCGATTTTCTCGACTTCGTGATCACGGAGGCCAACCGGCGAGGCCTCACGGTCGGGATCGTGCCGGTGTGGGCCGGGACGACGCAGCTCCACCCGGTCACCTGGGGCGAGAATCGGCAGATGACCACGGCTCAAGCCGACCGGATCATCGACTACGTCGCCGCGCGCTATGCCGGCCACGACGTGCTCTGGCTGATGGGCGGCGACAACAGCTTCTCCACGCCCGAGCAGCGCCAGTTCTGGGATGCAGCGGCTCGGCGCGTGCAAGCGCGTAGCGGCGGCCGGCATCTCATGACGCTACATCCCCACGGCTACGCGGCGTCGTACGACTTCTTTCCTACAGCCGACTGGGTCGACTTCCACATGTATCAATCCTCGCACGTCGCCGGCGGGGAGTATGCAGGGGATGCAGCAGCAAACGCCTTCGACCACTTCGCCGACCGGCCGGCGATGAACGGGGAGGGCAACTACGAGGACTTGTTCAACGAGTTCTGGCGCTTTGGCGGCGACACCACCCACGTCGATGCCTTCCGCATCACGGCCGAGCACGTCCGCCAAGCAGCCTACGAAAGCGTCCTCAACGGAGCCCTCGTCGGCTTTGGATACGGAGCCAACGGCGTATGGCAATGGTCGACGGCAGACATACCGGGGCCGTTCTGGCCGCGTCGCTACGCGGTGGGCGCGTTGGATTTTCCGGGAAGCTCTAGCCTCCAGGTCATGCGCGGTCTGATGGAGGACGTCGGCTGGACACGCCTTGTGCCTCGCAACGATCTCGTCGATTCCCGGGATCCGGGGCGTTTAGCCACAGCGGCACACAGCGATGTGATCGTTGCCTACGTGCCCGGCTCTGTGCACACCCTCACGCTGCAAGCTCGCGGGCTACACTTGCCGGCGTCCTATCGGTGGATCGATGCTGCGTCGGGGATGGTGGTGGACAGCCGCTGGATTGTGGGGAGCCCTTCGAACGTCGAGCTCCGGAAGCCAGGATTTGGCGACTTCGTGTTGGTCGTAGAAGCCGGCCCGCCAGACCCTCCGGAGATCACGAGCACTCAGCCGTTTGCGCATGCGGTCTACCCGAATCCGGCTCGCACCCCGGCCCTTGCTCTCGCCCTTCCACGGCCGGAACCGGTCTGGGTGGACGTGCACGACGTACTCGGCCGGCATCAGTATCGACGCTACGTTCCAGCCGGCCAGAACGGCGTGCGCGTCGCGTTGCCTGGGCTTCGGCCAGGGCGGTATGTGTACACAGCACGCATTGGCGGCATTCCGGACCTGCCGGCTGAGGTACTACGCGGCGTATTCGTCGTAACGCGTTGAGTTCGGGACGATTCCGCCCGTTCTGGATTGCGTGACGACACGTATCTTGGTGGGCAAGCGCTTCGACGCTCACCCACCACACGTTCCCCAAGTGCTGTTCACACACGGCCCTCATCCCTCATGCAGTTCCTGACTCGCCTTGTTTGCGGCTTCTTGTTGGTAGCGCTCGGTTCAGCCAGCGCCACGGCTCAGGAGTTTTCTGCCGTCATCTCGGTCTCGCCGGGTGGAGAGTGGGCCCCGCTCAACCTCACGATTGGCACGCACCCCAGCGCGACGGACGAGGCGGATGCGACCCTGGACGAACGCGCGCCGCCATTCTTTGGGCTCAACGTCTTTCATGCTGCGATTCTGCCTCCCGGCAGCGGTGATACGTTCTCGAAAGACCTTCGCGCCTCGGACGAGACGGTCAAGCAATTCGCCTTGCGGTGCGTGTCGGGTAGCAGTTCTTCAGCGTGCCACTTCAAGTGGAATCCGGCAGACTTTTCCGGCCTTGCCGGGCCGGCCACGCTGCGCTTCGGATCTACAGTGAAGGATCTGAAAAGCGACACGGAGTTGGTCGCCTCTGGCGACGCCGTCACGGCCGTTGCCACGCTGGTTCTCGGCAGTGGCCAGCCGGTACAGGCCAAGCTGTTCCTGGCCGGCGGCTACGCGGGTAACACGCTCCGCACGACGCTCGTGCAGAACGGCCGCGTCCCTGTCGCCCAACCGTACACGAACCGGCACAGCGGTGTCGAGAAAGTGGCGCTCTTCCCCACAGAGAGCGTCGATTGGGTGTTGGTCGAATTGCTGGATGCTGGCGGCACGGTCGTTGGCCAGCGGGCAGCCCTGGTGCGGTCCGATGGCGAACTCGTCGAGCTTGACGGAGCCAATCCGGTCACGGTGTTCGGCGTGCCGGCGGGAAGTTACCGGCTCGTCGTGCGCCACCGCAACCACGTGCCGGCGGATACAGACGCGCTCGTCAACTGGACCACGACGCCCCGAGTCGATTTCACCGCCTCGGCTGGCTCTGGCCGCTACGAGGTCGCCTCGGGTGTCTTCGCCCAGGCCGGCGGCGACCTTGACGGCGATGGCCTCGTCACGGGCCTGGATGCCCTGCTCTTCACTTCCGGCACCCTAGGCTACCTCGCTGCCGACTTCGACCTAAACGGCCAGTCCGAAACCAGCGACCTGCTCACCGTCTGGGCAGCAGGTAACGGACGTTGAGGAGTTGAGGCGTGGTCATGTGGAAGAGTGGATAGACCGGGCAACAGCGCTGGTAAATCTCTACCTTTTGCCCTCTTACTCCTCCACACATCCTCTTGACCACGCCTCAACTCCTCTACGTGAACGAAGTGAACCACATCATCGGGCGCTTTCCGCCGCCGTTGGATGGGCAGACGGTCATGACGCGGCGGTTGGCGGAGATGATCGAGCAAGTTGGGCCGGTGCGGCGGGTGGATCTGTCGACGGGAGAAGCAGGGCATGCCGAGTCTGACGTGGCGTTCAGCTTCGACAAGGTGCGGCATTATTGGGGACGGCAGCAAGAACTCCGCGAGGCGCTAGCTGAAGGCGACGGCGTGGTGTTGTGGACCTCGATTTCCCCGTCGACGCTCGGGCATTTTCGGGACCTCGTAACTGTGCAGCCGGCGCTGGCCGGGCGAACGCGCGTCTACGGCGTCGTCCACTGGGGCAAATTCCACGAGCTGTTCGAGCGGCCCACGACGCGCCTCACGGCAGAACGGCTCGTCTCGAACCTCGCCGGCCTCGTGTTTCTCTCCGATACGCTCGCCGAACGCTGCGCGCCCTGGGTAGCTGACGAGAAACGCCTTGTCATCCCGAATACGATTGGTGACGACTTGCGCTGCAGCGAGGGCGATGTCCTCGCCAAGCAGCAGGGCCGCCAGGAACGGGCCGCGTTGAGGCTGCTGTTTTTGAGCAACATGACGCCTGCGAAGGGCTACTCGGAAGTGATCGAGGCCGCACGGGTGTTGCGCGAGCGAGGCCGGGCGTTTACGCTGGAGCTAGCCGGCCGCTGGGAAACCGAAACCGACAAAGCCGACTTCGAGCGCTACGTGGCCGACCACCACCTCGGCGATCACGTGATGCACCACGGCGGTGTCAAAGACCGCACCCGCGTCCGCGACCTCCACCTCCGCGCAGATGCGTTTCTGCTTCCGACCTACTACCCCACGGAAGCCCAGCCCCTAACGATCATTGAGGCGATGAACGCCGGCACCCCCATCGTCACGACCCGGCATGCCGGCATTCCAGACATGCTCGAAGACGAACGCGAGGGCTTGTTCGTGCCGGCTAAGGATGCCCGGTCCCTGGCTAACGCCATCGAACGCCTCTACGATGTGACCTTCTGGACACGTTTGAGCCAGGGTGCACGGTTACGTTTCCTGGAGCAGTTCCGGCCAGAAGTCGTGGCAGAGATGTGGGCCGCGTTGGTCCGAGCCGCCCAGAATCGAGAGGCCTGACAGACGGTTCACAACACCGGGTGGACGGCAAAAAAGTGCGTAACAATCGCTTTTCTGCTCCCGTAGACGGGTCGTTCCTATCACCACTCCAAGGTTCGTCATGTCTGCACAGCTACGCGCCGGCGCTTGCGGTCTCTTGCTGCTTTTCGCCACATCGTCCTCGTTTGCCCAGGTCTACCACGGAGCCGATTCCGGCCACGAAGGATCTGATTTCAGCATCGTCCGCTCCACGATGGAAACGGTGCGGGACACGATGTTCGACACGCTGAAACAGCTCGGTCTGCACGCCACAGACCTCGACTGGTCGGGGACCTGTGACCACCCGGATGAGCTGAAAACGGCGGTGCGTAACCTCCAGTCGCACGTTCGGGAGCTGAAACGCGAAGCTCGGCGCATGGACGACGACGTTCGAGTCGATCAACTCAACGAAATCGCTCGTATCGTCGACGAACTCGATGACGCAATCGATGACCTCGAACCGGCGCTCGTCTTCGCACCGCGAAGCAAAGACGGCCGGCTACTCCCTGGGACGTACGACGAAGAGTCGAACCGTGTCCGCACCGAAAAGGGACATACCCGATACGAAGATGGAGACCGGGACTACGAGTGGCGCTACAGCTACGACTGGGGCTATGAGTCCTGGTCAGACGGCACGATCACCGGCCAGTCCTCGCTCTTCGCCGAGAGCATCTACCGCAGCCAGCCGGCAATCCGCTACAACCGCGTCGAGGGCCTCGTTCTGGGTGTTGGGCGCAACGCGCTGGAGCGCTACAGCTGGGACCGGGCGCGGATTTACGGCCAGCTGGGCTACGCCTTCGGGCTCAACGACTGGCGCTACACCGCCGGCTTCGAAATCAAAACGAGCCGACGCAGTGATGCTGCCTTTGCCACCAAAATCGGCGTCTCT
>JBCDHV010000318.1:0-5173 GCA_038749615.1 Bacteroidota bacterium | reverse complement strand
GTGGGATCAGGGTCGCATGCGCGGCAGACGGCCGACATCATGACGGCCTTCGAAGCGTACCTCCTCGATGAGCGGCCCGATTGGGTGCTAGTCTACGGCGACGTGAACTCCACCGTCGCCGCTGCGCTCGTCTGCACGAAGCTCCATATCCCGGTGGCACACGTCGAGGCCGGCCTCCGCTCCGGGGACCGGCGGATGCCCGAGGAGGTCAACCGCGTGGTTACCGATTCCATCGCGAATCTCCTGCTGACGCCATCACCCGACGCCGACGCCAACCTGGCCCGCGAAGGTGTCCCGGCATCCAGAATTCGGTTCATCGGCAACGTGATGATCGACACGCTGAAGCGCCTGAAGCCGGCCGCCGATGAACGCTGGCCAGCGCTCGCTCAACGCCATGCATTGGAAGCGGGGAACTATATGCTGATTACGCTCCACCGGCCCTCGAACGTGGACGATCCGGAGCACTTGGCTGCGCTCATGCAGACCCTCGCTGAGTTGTCCGAACACGTGCCGGCGCTGTTCCCTGTTCACCCCCGCACCCGCGCACGGCTGAGCACGCTCGACCTGGATCTGCCAGCCAGCTTGATGCTCACACATCCCGTGGGCTACCTCGATTTCCTGGCCCTTCAATCCAACGCAACGCTCGTCGTTACCGACAGCGGGGGGCTTCAGGAAGAAACCACGGTGCTTGGCGTTCCATGCCTCACCCTCCGGGAAAGCACCGAACGCCCCGTCACCATCACCGAAGGAACGAACGTTTTGATCGGCCGGGATCTGGGCCGGCTGCGCCAAGAAGCGCACGGCGTACTCGCGGGCACGGCCAAGACCGGCACTGTACCTGCCAAGTGGGACGGACAAGCGGGCGAGCGCATTGCAGAGGTATTTGCGTCGCTTTGACCCGCCTGCGAGCGAGTCAATCCATCCCCCACTTTCGCCACATGGCCGTGAACCGGATGGCCGTCGTGACAAAAGCCGTCGTCCATAGCGCAACGGGCTCCGCAACGTCTCCCATAAGAGCCAGGTAGTACACGCCCCCACCAATGAGCGCAGCGGTCGCGTAGAAATCGTGCCGAATGACCGCCGGCACCTCACGCACGAGCACGTCGCGCACAACGCCACCGCCGGTTGCCGTAAGCGCAGCCATGATCATCACCCCGACCGGCCCTAGGCCATACGCCAGCCCCTTCGACGCGCCAACGGCAGCGAACACGCCCAGCCCGATCGCATCAGCAAACTGCACGACGTTCCAGTGCTTGGCCACTTTCCGGGCGGCGAACAGAGCGAGCAATCCGCCGGCCACGCAGATGATGAGGTAGCGTTCGTCGTTGAGCGAGGCCGCCGGCGTCGCGCCGAGCAACATGTCCCGGATGAGCCCTCCTCCAATCCCCGTCAACACGGCCAGCACAAGCACCCCGAGAAAATCGAGATCATGGCGAACGGCCCGGTAGCCGCCGGCGATGGCGAAGACGAGTGTGCCGCTCAAATCGAGAAAATCGAACAGAGACAATCCAGGGCGATGGGTTAGACAGCTCAGAATACAGCCAGACGAGCGAAAAACGGGGAGGGGTGCGAATCTTGTGCAAGCCTCGTGTCCGAATGCCGGCTAAACTTACGCGAACAAAGAACTAACGTGCTCGATCACCGACTGGCCCAGGACCATGATCCGTCACATCTTCTTGCTCGTCCTCATGCCCTGCGCCGTTCTGGCTCAACAAGCCGCTGAAGCGCCGCACGACACGACCCGTACTGGTCAAGCTGTGCGAGCCGGCACCTTGACGAACCTGCCCATCGCCGTGCCGGACGTGTTTTCTCTGACCGAGGATGAGACCCTGGAGGTTACCGATCCGGCGTTTGGGCTACTCAGCAACGACTACGACCCTGACGGGCAGACCGTCACGCTCGCCTCCATCACGCCCATCGACATTGCTGGCGCTTTGAGTGTGTCCACGGATGGGACCTTTACGTTCACGCCGGACGAGTTTTTCACGGGCACCACCTCGTTCACGTACCGGATTCTGGACACCGATAGCAACCAGTCGGCCGATGCCACCGTCACGCTCGACGTGCAACCCGACGGGAACCGACTGGCCACGGGATATCCTGATTTTTACCGCGCCTTCGAGGATTCCGTGCTCACCGTAGTCCCAGAAGCCGGCCTGCTGAGCAACGACCTCGACCTTGACGGCGATCCGGTCTTCATTGCGGAGTTTGGGGACTCTGACCTCGACGGAGCGATCTCTCTCCTTACGGACGGATCATTCGTCTTCACACCCACTCCTGGCTTCACGGGTACCACCTCATTCAACTACAAACTCCAGCTTACGGTCACACGCAAGTCGGATCCCATCCCAGTCACGATCGAGGTTCTCCCAGACCCCAACCGGCCGCCCATTGCGTTCCAGGACTACTACGGCACGCCTGTCAACACCCCCATCAGCGTACCCGCCGGCCGTGGCCTGACATCGAACGATCTGGACCCCGATGGCGACTCGATCTCCGTCACGAGCACCGACGCAAGCGGGACTGATGGCACTGTCACGTCCTCCGCGGATGGCAGCTTCACGTTTGACCCAGACAATGGCTTCGAGGGAATCACGTCGTTCACCTACACCATCGAAGATGACGCCTCGAACAGCGTCGGGCCAAATACCGTCGTGGTCTACGTTGGCGTCGCTACATCGGATCTTTCGGCTACGCTCAACCTGTTTCTGTCTGGCCCCTACAGTACATCGACGGAGCTAATGGAAACCACGCTGCGAGACAATCAGCTTCTGCCTTTGAGCCAGCCCTACGCTAGCGCGCCGTGGGACTACGCAGGCATGGAATCTGTGCGTAGCATGCCGGCGGGCGTGGTGGATTGGGTGCTGGTACAGCTGCGCCAGGACACGGCAGAGCTTCCCGTGATGGCCACCAGGGCTGCGCTGCTCAAAGAGGACGGCACCATCGTGGACACCGATGGAACGAGCCCGGTCGTTTTCGCCGGCGTGACTCCCGGCAGTTACTACGTGGGCGTGGAGCACCGCAACCACATCGGCGTGATTTCATCGGTTCCCGTCCCGTTTGCGCCGGCAGCAGGCTTCGACTTCGGTAGGGGCAACCAGGCCCTGGGCACAAACACCCAGGTTAATCTTGTGAGAGGGCAGTTCGGACTCTGGCCCGGGGACGCCGATGCCAACGGGTCCGCAGACGCCCAGGACGCACTGATCTACGCCCGCGAAAGCAGCACACGCCCGACTCCCGGCTACCACGCCACAGACTTCGACCTCAACGGCATCATCGCCACGCCAGACGCCGTCGTCCAATGGATAGCCGCCAACGGCCGGTAGATCCCCGATTTAACAAATCCCCGATTTAGCGCACAACGAACCCGTGCGCGTAGGGGTCGTCGTCGGGGTCGACGAATATCGTGTTGATGCCGGTGACGCGGGCCCAGCCTTCGATGCTCGGGACGATGGCCGGCCGGCCGGCAACGCTGACAGCCGACTCTACGCGACCGTGAAACAGACTCCCGATGATGCTCTCGTGGATGAAATCATCGCCGGGAATGAGCCGGCCTTTCGCTGCCCATTGGGCCATCCGCGCCGAAGTCCCCGTACCGCACGGCGAGCGGTCGATGGCTTTGTCACCGTAGAACACGGCATTCCGTGCATGTGCTTCGGACTTCGTCGGCCGGCCTGTCCAAAGCAGATGCGAGAGGCCTCGGATGTCGGGCCGCTCAGGGTGTTCGAAGGTATACTGCTCGTTGAGCCGGCGGCGGACGAGGGGGCTCCAGCGGATGAGGTCTCCGGCGGTGTACTCGGCCAGATCGCTGAAATTTGGCTGTGCATCAATGATCGCGTAGAAATTCCCTCCGTACGCGACATCGACGGTGAGCGTCCCCAGATCCGGGCACTCGACGGCGAGGCCTTCAGAGTGGAGAAAGCTGGGAATGTTGGTCAGCCGCACCGAGCGTACCCGGCCGTTTTCGATCGTGTACGACGCATCGACCCGGCCAGCCGGCGTATCGAGGCGCACGACGCCCGGCGTTTCCGGCCGCACGAGGCCGTGCTCAATCATCACTGTTACGGTGCCAATGGTGCCGTGGCCGCACATCGGAAGACAACCACTCGTTTCGATGAACAGCACCGCAACGTCACAGTCCGCGCGTGTGGGCGGATACAGAATCGAACCCGACATCATGTCATGCCCCCGAGGTTCGAACATGAGCGCCGTACGGATCCAGTCGAACTCAGCCAAAAAATGCAGCCGCCGTTCTGCCATCGTCGAGCCATCGAGGTCGGGCCCCCGGCTCGTCACCACCCGAACCGGATTGCCACAGGTGTGAGCATCGATGCAAGAAAACGTCTGGCGCATGCGGGTGAAGGGTTAGGATGTGAGGATGCGAAAGCACCTGTCAGAATACAAAGAGAGCAGGGGACAGGGTGAAGGGAGACGGTTGCCTAGATTCACCAAACACAAGATCTGGAGCGTCAAAGCTCAGCCAGCCGACCCGTAATTCACTTGACCCGCCGCAGAAAACAGCCACCTTCCTTCACCCTTCACCCCTCACCCCAACAGACTAGCTGGTACGTTCTGGTAAGCGATGGGCCGAACGAAACGTTCGATGGCTGCCGTTCCGACAGAGGTGGAGCGTACATCGGTCGTTGCCGGATAAGGCCCGCCGTGCTGCATGGCTTCGCAGACCTCGACGCCGGTCGGGAAGCCGCCGACGCTGAGCCGGCCTACCTTTCGTTCGAGTAGACGGATCAGGTCTAGGTGCTCCAGCAGTTCGTCTTCAGTGCCGTGGAGAGTCGCTGTCAGATTTCCGGCCACAGCGGCAGCAACGTTTTGGACGTGCTCGCCGGTTTCGCAGGTAACGATGAGGGAAGCCGGCCCGAATATCTCTTCTCGGAGCGTGGGGTGTGCCAGGAACGTGTCCGCGTCGGTCCGGAATACGACCGTCTGAGCCGGCGTCGCGGAGCCGGTTCCCTCACGCCCAGTCGCAAGTCGCTCGACGCCCTCGAGTGCATCGATTTCAGCCAGCCGTCGCTCGTAACTCGCACGAATGCCCGCGTGAAGCATCGTGCCGGCACCGGCTTGCTCTGTCCCGGACTGCACCGCATCGAGAAATGCATCGCGGCGCGTACTGGGCGGCAATACGACGAGGCCCGGGTTCGTGCAAAACTGCCCGACG
>JBCDHV010000317.1:0-5227 GCA_038749615.1 Bacteroidota bacterium | reverse complement strand
TCGCGTTCGAGCGTCGACAATTCCGATCCAAGTGGTGCAAAGACATCGTACTCGCGCTGGTACGTCTCGCGCCGGCGCTCCAGTACGTCCAGGCGCGCCGTGCGCTCACCGACGGCCAGCGTCTCGGCCAGCCACTGGGCCACGAGGTCTTCCTTGGCCATGCCCTCTTTCGAGCGACTCAACTGATAGAGGGCCTGCACTTCTTGCTCGACGCCGGCCCGGAGTCGGGCGAGGGAGTCCGCCGCATGGCCACTCAGGGCAGCGCTAGCCGTGGCGCGGGCGAGGCCCTGCTGCGCCTGCATGACGCGAGCGTGTTGGCTCATCAAGCGCTCCGTGTCGCCGAGTTTGCGCTCGATTTCCTCCAGCGAGGTCCGGGACGCTGCGAGCGCCATCCGCTCTTGCTGAATCTCGTGATCGATCAGTTCTTTCTGGCCGGCGACGGCCTTCGTCTGCTCGTAGTAGTTGATGACCCGGTTCTCCGTCCCAAACCGCCGCATGGCCTCGACGCGCTCCTGCAATTCCTTCTGGGCACGGTCCGTCTCCCGCTCGAAGTAGGCCACGACGGTGCCGGCTTCCTGCCGCTTCATCGTGCGATACTTCGCCTGAAACGACTGGCTGATGAGCGCGAGCGTCCGTTGCGCGAGGATGGGATCGGGCGCGGTGTAGCGGAGGTCGACGAGGTCGGACACGCCGACGCGCTTCGATTCGAGATTGGACTGGATGGTCTCGATGCTAAACGGTGTCTTCTGCCGGTGCACCAGATCATAGAGCGGCCCGGTGGGGTCCTCGAGCGCCAACCGCAACCGCTCGGCGAGAGCGTCCGGCGTGTCCTCAGAGACCTCCGGCATCCACTCGGCATCGCCCAGCGGGGCGAGCAGTTCGCCTGCATCGAGTTCGTGAATGTGGAGCCGGCCTGTGAGTTGCTCGGCGATGAGTTGGATCGAAACGTCTTCGATCGTCGGGCGGGCGCGCAGCGTGTGCAGCAGGTTGTCGAAGCGGTTGTTCACCACGTGATACTCCGACCGCTGCCCCTGCCCCGATTCGATCGTGTAACCGGATACGACGCCGGTGTAGAGGGTCGTCGAGGAGGCGTAGCCAGCCGGCCGGCTTTGCAGCACGCCCCAGGCAGCGCCAGCCATGAGCGTGGGCACCAGAATGAGCCACACGAGGTGCCGATAAAACAGAAGAAGCAGGGCCATAACGGGATCAGGTTGATGCCTGGAATCTCCGCTGCCTGGCCTGGATTGAAGCCGCTCTTTCGGCGAACACCCTGATTTCTTCGGTAAACGTGCGCGGCGCTAATAACCCAGGCCAGTTGGCGGCTCGCTACCGCCCCATCATGACGTTGAGTTGGCCGAACGCGATCAGGTATTCTGTGCGCGCCGTCTCGAAGGCCTCATGGGCGCGCGCGGCGATTTCGGTCACGCGGGCGAGCTCGGAGACGGGGAGATCACCCTGGGCGAAGGCGGTTTCGGCCATCGTGCGGTGCAGGTCGGCGGCGCGCCAACCCTCGGCGCGGACCTCGACGAGCCGGCGGGTCAGTTTGAGTTGCTCGTACCGGCCCACGACTTCCCGGCGCACTTCCATCTCAGCATTGGCATGGGCGTGCCGGGCCACGTCGAGTTCGTGCTCGAAGGCCCCCCGCCGGCTCGACCGGCCGAACACGTCGAACAGCGACACGCGGAGGCTCACGCCGGCTCTCAGGCTGGCCCGGTGCGGGTCTACCACCAACGCGCCGGGTACCACCGTGCCGTCCGCTCCGTACGTCGAGCCGAGGTTCACCTCGACGGCGTCGAGCCATTCGAGGCCCGTGGTCCGCACCAAGTCGCGGTTTTTCTCGACCAGCGCCTGCTGCATCTGCAGCCGGGGCGCGTGAGCGAGTACGCGGTGCATCACCTCATCGAGGGTGGGCAGTTCGGGCACGGCCGGTTCGAGCCGGCGAGCCTCAGGTTCAGACGATGTGGGTGAACTGGCCGGCTGGGCCAGAGCGGCGGGAGCGATGAGCATCAGAAGCAGCAGGAGCGTGCGCATGATCGGATCGGTTGGACGCGTGTGGATCGGTTGGCGGTCAGACATCTTCGGTCTGGAGCAAGGCCGGGACCGTGCGCGCCATGAGTTTGAGGTCGAAGAAGAAGCCGTAGGAAGCGGCGTAGTCGAGGTCGAGCTGGATGCGTTCCTCGGCGCTCACGTCGGCGGTGCCGCGCTTGGTGACTTGCCAGAGCCCGGTCAGGCCCGCCGGCGCGAGAAAGCGGCCGACAGCCCCGTCCCGCGTCAGCTGCTCCGCCTCATAGAGCGGCAAGGGGCGGTTTCCGACAATCGACATGTCGCCGCGAAGGACGTTGAGCAGTTGGGGCAGCTCGTCGATGCTGGTCTTGCGCAGGAAGCGGCCAGTGCGGGTGACGCGCGGATCGTTCTGTAGCTTGAAAAACACGCCGGCTTCCCCCTGCTTCCGCGCCTCGATCACCGAGCGCTCGCAGCGCAACTCGCCGGCGTCATTGACCAACAGTGGGGAGCAGGCCTCACCGTTCATCGTGCAGGCCGGGCAGGCGGCATCGGGCGTCTCGGCCGGCGCGGCGTACTGGTTCAGATGCGCGAGGTCCTTGAGCCGGCGGTCGGCATCGGGGTACATCGTGCGCAGCTTGAAGAGCGAGAAGACGCGGTAGCCGGCACCGACGCGCTTCGAGACGTACACGGGGGAGCCTTTGGATTCGAGCCGGATGGCTAGGGCAGCCATCAGCAGCACCGGCGAGAGCACAATCAGGGCCGTTCCGGAAATCAGGATGTCGAAGAGTCGCTTGGCAGTCATGGGTCTGGCCGTTCGTTGGGTGCGTGTGCTTGATTCGGGCACGGGTACGTCCTAGCGCTCGTAGAGCGAGACGCGGTTGCGGTAACCGGGGCGGTCGAGGTACCAGTCGGGATGCTGGCTGCCGGCCGACTCGACCCACGCGGCGAACTTCAAGTGGCCGGCCGTCAGCGTGCGCTTTTCGAGCGGATAGACGAACGTGGCCGGCACGTGGAGCGCCCAGGGCAAGTTGGCGTCGGTGACGTACGTAAGCCCGCCGGCCGTTCGGTCGTCTTTGGTGCCGAAGAGGGATTGGTCGACGAGGTCCGTCGGCTCGTTGCCGGGCAGGTGGACTTCGTGCCCGCGCTGGCCATCGACGATCAGGAACGGGTTGAACGGGGCCGTCCCGAGCCGGCTTGCAGCCATCGGCGAGGCAAGCGTGACCGTCGCGCGGACGGTGTCGGGCTCGACGTAGGCTGCGCCGGACTGCGTGTTCATGAAGGCTCCCCGCGCTGATTTGACGACTCCGTAAGCATCGTCAAAGGCGATGATGACGGCCTTGCCTTGCCCCTGCTCCGTGCCGTTGCTGGCGAGCCGGACATAATTCGAGGTGATCGACTGGCCTGTCACGCTCTTCACCTGACTGGGCGATATGGGGAGCGTAAACCCAAAGCCATTCCGGTAGCCGGCTCCGATGGCCCGCACGACGAGCGTGCTCCGCACGTCCACTACTTGGTTCGCCGCGTTCGTCACAAATCCGACGTTGTAGTCGACGACGAGGTCGTTGAAGTCGTAGTCGCCCGTGCTGGGCCAGAGGTCTTCGAAGGCGAGGGTGCCAAAGACACCGCGCGCTGGCTGAAAGCTTTCGAAGGCGCGTTCGCGGTCGTAAGGAAACTGGTCATCGCCGTTGCGGACGCCGTCGCCGTCGTAATCCTGGCTCGGATCTTCGGCGGGATCGTCTACTTCGCCCAGGCCTTCGGTGTCGACGGCCGTGATGGGGTTGGCGCTGGCATAGAAGACGGCGTCGTTGAAGTCGTTGTCCGAACCGTTGTCGCGCCGCCAATCCTCATAGCCAAGGATGAGCAGTTCGCGTTCGGCATCGTAGAGCAGCACACTGTGCTGGCGCAGCTGCGGGTCGGTTTCTGGGTTGAAATCAGGCTCCGAGTAGAGCGTGTAGCTGCCGTTGCCGACGGTCGACCGCCGGGCGTCCCAACCGTTTGCAACGAGAAACCAGCCGATGCCCGTGCCGGCATCGAACGTGCCGAGCTTCACCTTGTCACCCGAGCGCAGCCCGCCCCCGCTGCCGGCGTACGAGGTGTTCGGGAAGATCAGCGTCAGTTCGCCAACGTCCTCGGTGGATTGCGGCGGGTTGGCGAGATCGTACGTGTAGTATCCGAGCGCATTTTTCCAGCCGGCGCCTTCGTGCACGAACGTGACCCAGACATCGGCACGTTCCCGCAGGCGAATGTCGGACACGTTGCCGGGGCGCAGATACTCAGGGTGCGCGACCGGCACCGGATTCCGCTCCGGCAGCGAGGCATTGATGATGGCGAGCAAGCCGGCATCGACGATGTCCCGTTGCGGTTCGAGATAGGCCGGCACGCCGTTGCCGTCCCACCCACCGAGCGTCCGGTAGCTGTTTCCCTTACCGAGTGCCAGGGCTGCCGCCGGAGCAACCCGGGCCGACGCTACAGACGAGGCCTGAAGGGAAGCGTCGACACGCCCACCACGCACGGCGAACGCCTGCTCATTCGGCAGGCCGAGATAATCCGTCTGCACGGTCACGCTGTCGAACCGCGTCGGCAGCGACGTGAGCGCGGCAAACTGGCCCCGGGCGTCCGTCTGGCCAGACAGCAATAGCCTTCCGCCGGCATCGGGCCGGCCGTCGTAGACGCGAACGGGGACCTGCGCGAGCGCCTCACCACCAGCCTGAGCCGTCAGCACGACATCGACGGGGCGGACGGTCTCGAACCGGAAAGCCGCCGGCACATCGACAGGTAAGCCGGCCTCTTCAGGCGCCGAAGCCTCGATCGGCGCTTGCACGATGTCGCAGCCGGCCAGTACGGCCAGCAACCACATCATGAAGGTGTAAACTAGAAAACCCTTTGGAAGTTGTAATTCTGAATCTCGGACCATGACGCCCTCAGCGTGTTGAGTCCCGATTGACTTGCGAACGATGGCAAGCTATCGGGGCGTTGTGCGGAGACGCGTCCGGTTTCGGCGAACGCCGTGGTTTCATCGGCGAACGCTGGCTAGAGGCCCATTATCCCAGCCGGCGCAGCAGATTGTCTACACGGGCGCGGAGTTCTTCTGGATTGAACGGCTTGACGAGGAAATCGTCGGCGCCGAGGCGCAGGATGCGGATGCGGTCCTCGCTTTTGTCGCTTCCTGAGAGAATGAGCAAGGGGAGCCGGCGGAGATCGTCGTCGGCCCGGAGCCGTTCGG
>JBCDHV010000316.1:0-5284 GCA_038749615.1 Bacteroidota bacterium | reverse complement strand
GATCAAGGCCGGCCACGCTTCCGGCATGTAGGCAATAGGCTGGAGAGCCCGTGCCGCGTTCACGCGCAGATGCCACGTACTGCCTTGGTCGAGCCACCGAGCCAGCAAGGGCGCGTCTTGCTCTAGGCCGAGCTGACCCAGCCCCCGAAGCAAGTGCGCGGCTGCCGGCTCGTCGAGTGGATACGCGGCCAACGCAGCGCGCACGGCCGGCTGTACCGGCTCCCATGCCTCCTGGCTGGCTGAGCGCCCAAAGTAGTAGGCGGCCTGCTCCCGAACCTCAGGGCGTACGTCCACCAGCGACGCGGCTACCCGGCGCACGGCCTGCGCGTGATGAACATCGCGGATGCCGAACCGGCCGATGGCCAGCAATCCGTCCGGTTCTAGCGCCGGCGGCAAGTCCAGCGTCAACAGATCAGCGAGCGCAAGAAAATCACCCTGCTTGCCGAGTGCATGCAGCGCCTCACGGCACACCGATTCGTCGACGGCTCCGTCTGGTGCTGGCCCAGGCAGGCACAAGCGGTACAGCGCGTTCGAGACCTCGCGCACCAGCTCGCCTGCCGGCGTCTGCCCGAGTGCAAAGGCTGCGTCGGCACGCACGTTTGAGTTTACGTCGAGCGTCGCGTTCAACAGAGCCGGCACGGCCATCGAGTCTTGAACGGAGCCCAGAGCAAACGCGGCACGTGCGCGCACGGCGGCATCTGGGTTAGTCAAGGCACGGACGAGCGGCTCCGTGTCCCGTTGGGTCTGCGCCTCGACGAGTACCTGAAGCGCCGGCGTATCCAGCAACCCATCAGCCGGCCGCTGGCCAAAAACGAATGCCGGCACCAGAAGCGCGGCGAAAAGAAGACGATGCACGCGCAAGGAAGATTAAACGGCTAGGAACGAACGCTTATTGACCCCAACGACGACCCCAAGCGAGCGAGCGAGCGCAAGCGCCCCACCCAACTACCCAACCAACAAACCAATTCGTGCGGATGGAGGGACTCGAACCCCCACGCCTCGCGGCACAAGATCCTAAATCTTGCGTGTCTACCAATTCCACCACATCCGCAGGTGAAGTCCTGAAATATACCGATCTCCGGCTCTCGTTCCATGAGTTCAAGATGGATCTAGTTGGTTGCGTGGTTGTTAGGACGCTCGCTTTGCTCGCTGTGGTTGGGCAGGTACCTTTCCCGCCCAACTGCCCAACTATCTTACCACCAAGCCATTCATGCCCCGCCTCCTCTTCTTTGCCGGCCTCCTCGTTCTTGCCGGCTGTACCACAACGGAGCCCGTCGTCCAACCGGCTCCCGCGCCTGTCGTTCAGACGGACACCGTGTTCATCGAAGTCCCCACCGCCGTTGCGCCAGGCGAAGACCTCTCTGACGTCGAAGCCGGCCGGTTCGACAACGGCAAAATGTGGACGTTCGACAATCCGCCCATCGACTACTTCCGGGAAGCCTACGGCCTCGAACCCGATGCCGCCTGGTTTGAAAAAGCGCGGACGGCTGCGCTGCGGATTCCGGGCTGTTCGGCCTCGTTCGTCTCACCCAACGGGCTTGTCATGACGAACCATCACTGCGCGCGTGAGCACATCACAGCCGTGAGCCAAGACGGCGAAAACTTGCTCGACAACGGCTTCTATGCCGAATCGCTCGATCAGGAGCGGCGCATCGAGGATTACTACGCCGACCAACTCATCTCGATCACCGATGTCACGGAGGAGGTCGAGGCCGCTGCGGAAGGCGCAGATGACCCTGCCGGCGCGCGCGATGCCGCCATCGATGCCATCACTGAGCGGATGCTCACCGAAGCCGGTGGCGAAGACGCTGGTTTCGAAGTCGAGGTCATCTCGCTCTACAACGGCGGTCAGTACTCGGCCTACCTCTTCCGGCGCTACGATGACGTGCGCCTCGTGGCCGCGCCCGAATTGCAGATTGGCTACTACGGCGGCGATCCCGACAACTTCACGTACCCGCGCTACAACCTCGACTACACGTTCTACCGCGTCTACGACGAGAACGGCCAGCCGCTGAAGCCGGCCGCCAACTTCTCCTTCACGACGGCCGGCGTTTCTGATGGCGATGCGGTCTTCGTGATCGGAAACCCGGGCTCGACGAGCCGGCTCCAGACCGTCGCCCAGTTGGAATTCCGGCGCGACTTTGAGGAGCCGTTCCTGCTCAACCTGCTCGAAACGCGCGTTGCGGCGATGGAGCAGGTCGCCGAGGCTGAGCCTGAAATGGCTGAGGAGATCGACCTCATCAACACCGTCTTCAGCCTGAAAAACGCCATCAAGGCCTACACGGGCCGGCTCGAAGGGCTCGAAAACCCCGTGCTGATGGCCCGCCGCCAAGACACCGAGAGCGATTTGCGCGAGCGTGTCGCTGCGGATACCGCCTTGAGCGCCCGTTACGCTGGTGTGTTCGAACGCATCGAGGAGCTGCAAGGCGTCAAGGCGGATTACATCGACGAACTCGGCTCCTACACCTTGAACCCAGGCTCTTCGCTGTACTCGTCGACCCTGGTGCGGGGCACGTTTGGCTACCTGTACGCGCTCCAGCGGCAGTTTGGCGCGCCGGAAGAGTCACTCGCCGGCTTGAAGGAGACGCTGATGACGCTCGATGTGAACCCGCCGGCACTCGAAGAAGCGCTGATCACGGCGCGGTTCAACGATCTGATTCTCTACCTCGGCGAAGACCACCCGACGGTGCAAGCCGCGCTCGGTGGGCAAACGCCAGCGGACGCGGCAGCGGCACTCGTGGCGAACACGGCCGTGCTGGATTCGACGGCCTTTGCCGAGATGCTCCCGGCGTTCATGGAAAGCGATGATCCCGCACGTGCCATCGGCGAGGTGATGGGCCAAGGCATCATCACGCTCCAGCAAGGCCTCTCGACGGCGCAGGCCGAGGAAGGTGAGTTGGAGCGGCAAATCGCGCGCGCGCGCTTCGACGTGTACGGCACGAGCTTCCCGCCGGACGCTACGTTCTCGCTGCGCATCGCCGACGGCCTGGTGAAGCCCTACGAGTACAACGGCACGACGGCCCCCGAAGTCACAACGTTCTTCGGGCTGTACGACCGCTTCCACTCGCACGGCCAGGCATTCCCGTGGAGCCTGCCCGAGCGCTGGCAAACCCCGCCGGCTAGCCTAGACCTCTCGACGCCCATCAACTTCGTCTCGACGAATGATATCATCGGTGGCAACTCCGGCTCACCGGTGGTCAATGGGAATCTCGAAGTCGTGGGCCTCGCGTTCGACGGCAACATCGAGTCGCTGCCCGGCGAGTTTATCTTCACGGAAGAAACGGCCCGCACCGTCTCTGTGGACGTACGCGGCATCCTCGCCTCCCTCGACCATGTCTACGACGCCGACCGCATCGTACAGGAGCTCCTGAGCGGCCGGCTCGTCGAGTCTGAGGCTGACGCCGACGAACAAATGGGCATGTAAGTTAGATGGGCGGTTGAGTAGGACGCCCGCCCCGCCTCTGCGAGCCGAGGCTCGCTGTGGGTGGGCAGAGGTATCTTGCTCAACCGCCAACTTCTTCCTGTCATGTCGTTGCTTTTTCTTTTTCTCGACGGTATCGGCATTGCCGAAGCTGGGGAAGAGAATCCCTTTACCAGCCATTGGGCGGGGTGGGAGCGCCTCAGTGGTGGCGTGCCGTGGACAGAGCCGTGGGTTGAAGTGGATGAGCCAGGGCTGGTCCGGCGGGGCATCGATGCGAATCTGGGTCTGGACGGGTTGCCTCAGAGCGGCACTGGGCAGGCGACGCTGTTTTCTGGCGTCAACTGCGCCGAACGGGCCGGCCGGCACTTCGGGCCGTATCCGCACTCGACCTCCAAGCCTGTTCTGACAGCGCGCAGCATCTTCCTGACGGCGATGCGGCAAGGCAAAACAGCAGCGTTCGCCAACGCTTATCCGTCTCCGTTCTTCCAGTTCGTACGCAAACGCAACCGGTGGACAGTGACGACGCTGATGGCTGTTGAGGCTGGCATTCGGTTACGCACCTCCGAGGACCTGAAGGCTGGAACAGCCATCCCGGCTAACATCACGGGCAAGGGCTGGCCGGACGGGGGGATCGGGGCGATTTCCGAAGAAGTTGCCGCGCTACGCCTAGCGAACCTCTCAGCACAGCACGATCTGACGCTCTTCGAGTACTACCTGACCGACAAGGCCGGCCACAAACAAGACCTAGCCAACGCAGCCAAGGTCATTGGCTCGCTGGATCGGTTCTTCGAGGCCTTGGTCGGCGTGTTGAGCCCAGACATCACCATCGTGCTCACGAGCGATCACGGCAATCTCGAGGACCTGTCGACCAAGAGCCACACGCGAAACCCGGTCCCGTTCGTCGCCCGGGGGCCGGCAGCCGACGCGTTCAAGGAGGTGCGGAGCCTGGTGGACGTCGCCGGCGCGGTCGGCTCAGCGCTCATGCGCGGGTGAGCCTCAGGCGAGTACCTGGGCCAATGCCACTTCGTCGGCCAGGGCCACCACGCCGTCTGGCCAGGGCTGCGTGCCCATCCCGAAGACGCGCCGATCGGTCGTGAGCGCCCATTCCATCGCCTCCCACTCCGGCGTTTCCGGGGCTGAATCGACAAAAATGAGCCGGTCAGACAGCGCGGCCAGCACGAAGGCAGCTTCCCGTTCATCGTGCGGGAAAGGACCATGCGCGATAGAGAACGACGACACGAACGCACCGCCGGCTTTCACCCCTGCGCTCACGTGAGGCCTCATCTTCGTGTCCACCTTGGCCAGCCCACTCGACGCCACGATCACCGACGGCTGGCGCTGATCCGCCGTCGCTGCCAGTTTGTGAACCACCACATCGAACCCACTCAGCGCGCCGGCCGCAGGATGCATCCCCGCCGACATCACCCACCGGACGAGCGTCTGCGCCAACTCGAACGGATCGGTCGAAATGGGCGGGCGGGCGAAAAAGCCGATCAGTGAGCGCTTCAGCAGCGCCGGCTCGCCGTAGCAGTACAGCACGTTCGGGCAATGAGCCGGCGGGAGATCGTCGAGAGATTCCGGCCAACGCGCGTCGGCCGCGGTGAAGGCCTTGATCCGGCGGGGCACGAAGCTGTCGAGGCGTTCCCGCATAGTGTGCATCCGCCCGCGCATCACAGGTTCATCGAGCAGCGCCTCCGCCAGTTGGTCGGCGCGCGGCGCGCCTTTGATGCGCAGCAAGATCTGCTCGCGCGGGTAGCGAAGCACGTCCTCATAGCCGCCGAACTGACGGAGAATCCGGCCCGCCGTCACGCGCCCGATACCCGGCGTAGCTTCGAGAGCAAGAGCAAAAACGGTGCGTTCGTC
>JBCDHV010000315.1:0-5285 GCA_038749615.1 Bacteroidota bacterium | reverse complement strand
GCTCCGCTGGTCGGATTGTACGAGAAGACGTTGACCGGGCCGTTACGGTCGGACAGGAAGTAGACCAGGTCACCGAGCCAGACCGGCTGCGTATCCGTGGTGCGCTCGTTGGGAAGCCATGTTTCGTCGAGCGTGTCGAGGTCCATCAGGATGAGCGGCGTGTTCTGGCCGCCCCGGTAATCCTGAAACTCCGATTCCCACCGGCGCACGCGGTCGATGATCAGTTGGCTGCCGTCCGGCGAGTACGCAGCCCGGTGGCCCCACGGAGCCGGCAGCAGTTCGGACGGCCCACCATCAACAGAAACGGTCCAGAGCCGGTCGTACGCGCCGGGTGCCGTTTCACGGCTGGAAGCGTAGAGAATACGTTCCCCATCCGGCGTCCAGCCGAGGGTTTGCGTCGAGGCTGGGTACCACGTGAGCCGCTCCGGCGTGCCGCCTTCGATGGGCAACACGTAGACGGCCTCGGCACCCGAGCGATTCGATACGAACGCGATATGCTTGCCGTCGGGTGAGAGGCGCGGGTGGCGCTCCGTAGCGGGTGTGCTGGTGAGCCGGCGAGCGAGACCGCCGGCGCGGTCAGTAATCCAGAGGTCGCCGCCGTGCGTGAAGACGACGTGGTCTGCACTGAGGGTCGGTTGGCGAAGGAGACGGGTGCCTTGCGCGTCAACGGAGACGCTTAGAAGGAGCACAAGGCAGAGGGGAAGGAGGAAGTGGCGCATAGGATATGCTGTTGTGATGGGATCGTGGTGTGATCAGAGCATAGGGGCTGCGCTACGAGTGTCCTAGACGTGTGTTGCGAATGAACAGCCGTTTGTCGATCAGGGGAGCGCGTTCGTCAGGGGGAAGGGGGAAGGGGGAAGGAAGGTGGGCGTTTCCCGGCGCGTGTCAAGTGAATTTGGGGCGGGGGCGGGTTGTTTCGGGGTGGTGGCGTGGTGGGTTATGGGGTGTCTTGCCAGGTTTTCAGGGCGGGGTAGAGCCGGCGGTAGGCGGCGTACGGGGTGGTGTAGGCGGTTGGGTTTTGCGGGGTGGTGCGGGAGGCAAGGCGGACGGTCTCGGCGCTGGCCATGGGGACGTCGGGCCAGACGTTGGTGCCGACGCCGGCGAGCAGGGCGGCTCCGAACGCGGCGCCTTCATCGGTGCTGAGGGTGACAATGTCGATGCCCAGAATGTCTGCGAGGAGTTGACGCCACAGCGGGCTCTTCGCCCCACCGCCCGTCACGCGCGCTTCCGATACGCTGCCGAGCCCGGCCTCGCGCATGAGCTCGAAGCTGTCGCGCAGGCCGAACGAAACGCCTTCGAGAACGGCCCGTGTCAGGTGCGCTCGAGTGTGCCGCACCGTCAACCCGACGAATGCGCCTCGCGCGTCCGGATCGGGATGCGGCGTGCGCTCGCCGGTGAGGTACGGGAGAAACAGCAGGCCGTCGGAGCCGGCCGGAAGAGCAGCCGCCGGCTCTAGCAACGCGTCGAAGTCCGTTCCAGCCGCTAGCGTGTCGCGGTACCAGCGCAAACTGCCGGCCGCCGAGAGCATGACGCCCATGAAATGCCACGTGCCGGGGACGGCGTGGCAGAAGGCGTGGAGCCGGCCGTCGGGCTCATAATTCGGCGCGTCCGTGGCGGCAAACACCACGCCGGAGGTGCCGAGACTAATCGAGACGATGCCGGGCGTTACGGCCCCGGTTCCCACCGCGGCTGCGGCCTGGTCTCCCCCGCCGGCCACGACGGGCGTCCCTTCCAAGAGTCCTGTGGCTCGGGCTGCTTCGGCGTGAATCCGGCCCGTGATCGCCGGCCCTTCGTGCGTGGGCGGCATCCAGTTTCGGTCGATATCGAGTGCGTCGAGGACCTCGCCCGACCAGTCGCGGCGCTGCAGATCGAGCAGCAACGTGCCGGCCGCGCCGGCTTTGTCGGTCGCGAGCTCTCCCGTGAGCTTGAGCCGGACGTAGTCTTTCGGCAACAGCACGTGCCGGGCGCGGGCGTAGAGTTCGGGTTCATGCCGGCGCACCCAGAGGATTTTCGGGGCCGTGAAGCCCGTCAGCGCGTCGTTGCCGGTCAACTCGACGAGCCGGCGCTTGCCGAGGCGCTCGCGGATGAGATCGCATTCGGCCTGCGTCCGCTGATCGTTCCAGAGGATGGCCGGCCGAAGGGGATCGAGGTGTTGATCGAGCAGGACGAGCCCGTGCATCTGTCCCGTCAGCCCGACGCCCCGGATGCCGGCCGGATCGACGCCGGTTTGGTCGATTACGGATCGGATGGCCTCGATGGTCGCCGTCCACCACAGCGAGGCGTCCTGCTCGCTCCACAGCGGCCGGGGCGTCTCGTATCCATACGACGCCGACGCCACGCCCAGCACCGAGCCCGTGTCGTCGATGAGAAGAGCCTTCGTAGCCGTGGTGGACGTATCGATGCCGAGCAGCATGGATGTGTGGGGTTAAGTTTTATGAAACATAGAGGTAGACCAGAACGCCACAAACATATCGAAACGCTGTAGAGACGTTGCATGCAACGTCTTTACGGATGTGCCACCGCCGGCACGTGACATCATCACGGACATGCCACCGCCGGCACGAAACATCATCACGGACATGCCACCGTCGGCACGAAACGCCATCACGGATGTGCCACTGTCGACACGAAACATCATCACGGACATGCCACCGTCGACACGAAACGCCATCCCGGATGTGCCACCGCCGGCGCGAGACATCATCACGGACATGCCACCGCCGGCGCGAAACATCATCGCGGACATGCCACCGCCGGCACGAAATATCATCACGGATGTGCCACCACCGGTGCGAAACACCATCCCGTACCCACCGCCATCGGCGCGAGACGCCATCATGTGATCGACCATGTTTCGACGTGCGTGATGGAGGCTCCGGGAGCCAGCATCGTTAGCGGTCCCAGCGTTTCGAGTTCGAGGAACGAGCCGTTGACGTAGCACTGGCTGGACGTGTCGAGATCTGGGTACGTTGCGTCTGGATCGTAGCGGGTGCGCTTGGTGAATCGGACACCGTCTTTCTCGTAGGCCAGCCAGCCGGCAGGGTTCGCGAATCCGACCTTGAACGGCTCGGTGGTGTCGCCTGCTGTGATCCGGATGCGCTCCGGCCCCCACTCGACGCGTGGATCATCGAGGCGGCTGTACGGCCAGAACGCGAGCCGGCGGTTCGGAAGCACGCCGTACGGATCAACCGGGCCGGCCGGCTGAGGCAGGATCGCCGTTCCGCCTGGCGCAAACTGCGTAATCGCCCACGGCGCAACCTCGACCGCGGCCGGGCCGGCGTTCGTGAGCGTATGCGTCACCTCCACGCCCTCCTCGATGAACCGAACCGTGAGCGCCTTGGCGAAACCGGCCTGGGCCGGTTGGGCGAAGCGGATGCCGGCCGGCGTCTCGGTCACCATCACGGGCTCGTTGTCCGGCCAGTACGTCCGCGGCGGTACTTCCGGCGCAACCCACAGCCGGTGCCCACCGAGCAAGCAATACGGTGCCGGCGCGCCTTCGCACGGCAGCTCGTCTGGCAACTCCTCGGCAAAGAGATTTGGCCCGCCGGCGCGCGTGAACGAGAGCACCCGTGGCCCCTGCGAAACGGTCACGACGACCGTGTGCCGGCCGTCGGTGAGCGTATGCGTTTCGATCATGTGAACTAGATCCCCGATTTAACAAATCGCCGATTTAGCGGACGCCGAAGAGGAGTTCGATGACGAGTTGGTCCAGGCGCTCGTAGGGCTGGCTGCGCCGGCCGAGGGCGTCGCGGTCGAAGGCGTGGGCTTTCAAGGCAGCGGCTTTGTCCGATGAGTAGGCGCCGCGGAAGGCATCCATCCGGCCATCGTCGGCGCGGATTTCGGCGAGGAGCGCCTGGATCTCGGCGTCGGCGTTGAATTGCTCGGCCTTGGCCTTCATGAGATCGTAGGTGCGCATGCAGCCGCGTGCGAAGGCTTTCACGTCGTCGTAGTCCGACGGGCGGTAGGCGTGAGCGTCGAAGTGCAACGGACCGTCGTAGCCGACGTCTTCGAGCAACTTGACGAGGAAGAAGGCTGATTTGGGATTGTGCGCGCCGAACCGAAAGTCCTGATCGTAGCGGCCGAACGCCTGATCGTTGAGGTCGATGTGGAACAGCTTGCCGGCTTCCCAAGCCTGAGCCACGGCGTGCGTGAAGTTGAGGCCGGCCATGTGCTCGTGCGCGACTTCCGGGTTCAGCCCCACCATCTCGCGGTCGTCCAGCGTCTCGATGAACGCGAGCATCGCCCCGACCGTCGGCAGGTAGATGTCGCCTCGTGGCTCGTTGGGCTTGGGCTCCAGCGCGAAGCGGTAACCGTAGCCCTGGTCCTTCGAGTAGGCCGTCAGAAAATTGAGCGCTTCCCGAAACCACTTGAGCGCCTCGACGGGGTCTTTGCCGGCATCGGTCTCGGCTCCTTCCCGGCCGCCCCAGAACACGTACGTCTCGGCCCCAAGTTCGGCCCCGAGATCCATCGCGCGCATCGTTTTCTGGAGGGCGTAGGCGCGGATCTCTGAATCGTTGCTGGTGAACGCGCCGTCTTTGAAAGCCGGAGCGGTGAACAGGTTGGTGGTCGCCATGGGCACGACGATCCCGGTCTCGTCGAGCGCCTTCTTGAAGTCCGATACGATCTGGTCCCGCTCAGCCGGCGTGGCGTCGATCGGCACGAGGTCGTTGTCGTGGAAGTTGACGCCGCCGGCACCGACCTCGGCGAGCAAATGCACGAGTTCGACAGGCGACATCGGCTCGCGGGTCGGCAATCCGAAAGGGTCCCGGCCGACGTTGCCGACGGTCCAGAGGCCAAAGGAAAAGCGGTTCTTCATGAGGTTGGGGTAGGTGATGGGGTGTAACTCGAAAGGGATGTACAGCTTGGCCGGCTCAGTGCAGCGCGCGTACGCTGGAGCGTTCGATCAGCCTGGCCCGGAGGGTTTCGCGCACCGGCGGCGCGTCTCGGTCTTCGATGTGGCGCAGCAGCAGTTCGGCAGCTACCCGGCCCATGCGGCGTTTCGGGCACCCGACGGTCGTGAGCGGTACGGTAAGGTATTCGGCCATCGGAATGTCATCACAGCCGATGACGGACACATCGCCCGGCACGTTTAGCCCGAGTTCGGCCAGAGCGCGGATGGCCCCGATGGCAACGAGATCGTTAAAGCATGTCAGCGCCGTGGGGCGGTCATCGCCGGCCTCGGCGAAGTACTCCTTGGCTGTTCGGTAGCCGTCATGGACGCGAGCGCCGGCCGGCACGATGCACGCCGGATCGAACACTTGATCCGACTCGGAAAAGGCCTCGCG
>JBCDHV010000314.1:0-5285 GCA_038749615.1 Bacteroidota bacterium | reverse complement strand
CCCTTCACCGCTCAAGGGCAACAACGATCTGCTCACTCTGACGCAGCCGGCCCTCATCCGGCGCATCCACGAGCAGTTCCTCGAAGCCGGCGCGGACATCATCGAGACCAACACGTTCAACGCGAACCGGATCTCGATGGAAGATTACGACCAGACCCACCTGGTCTACGAGCTGAACGTCGCGTCTGCCCGCATCGCACGGGAAGCCGCCGATGCGCTCTCTACGCCTGACAAGCCCCGTTTCGTGGCCGGCGCGATGGGCCCAACGAACCGGACGCTCTCGATCTCCCCCGACGTGAACGATCCCGCCTTCCGGGCGATCACGTTCGATCAACTCGTTGAGGCCTACGAAGAACAGATCGAGGGTTTGCTCGACGGTGGGGCGGATCTGCTGCTCGTCGAGACCATTTTCGATGTCCTGAACGCTAAGGCAGCCGTCTACGCAATTGCCCGGCAGCTCGAAACGCGTGGCGTCGACGTGCCGGTGATGATCTCCGGGACGATCGTCGACATGAGCGGCCGGACGCTTTCTGGGCACACAGCCGAGGCGTTCTACAACGCGATCGCACACACGCCCAACCTGCTGAGCGTCGGGTTCAACTGTGCGCTAGGATCGGCGCAGATGCGTCCGTATATCCAGGAGCTCGCGAAGAAAGCCGGCATTTACACGAGCCTCTACCCGAACGCCGGCCTCCCGAACGAATTCGGCGGCTACGACGAGAGCCCGGAGTTCATGGCCGAGCAAGTTGACGACTACGCCGGGCACGGCATGCTCAACATTGTGGGGGGCTGCTGTGGCACGACGCCAGAGCACATCAAGGCCATGGCCGAAGCGGCAGCGCGCCATGCGCCACGCAAACTCGCCGAGCCCGAGCCGTACTTGCGTCTGAGCGGTCTCGAAGCGTTGACCGTTCGGCCGGAGACCAACTTCGTCAACATCGGTGAGCGCACCAACGTGACGGGGTCGCGGCGGTTTGCGCGGCTGATCAAGTCGGGCGATTACGAGACGGCGCTTTCCGTGGCTCGGCAGCAGGTCGAGAACGGCGCGCAGATCATCGACGTGAACATGGACGAGGGCATGCTCGACAGTGAGCAGGCCATGATTACGTTCCTGAACCTGATTGCCACCGAGCCGGACATTGCCCGCGTACCGGTGATGATCGATTCGTCGAAGTGGTCGGTGCTGCTTGCCGGCTTGAAATGCGTGGGGGGCAAGGCCGTCGTCAACTCGATCAGCCTCAAAGAAGGCGAGGAAGAGTTCGTCGCCCAGGCCCGCGAAGTACGCCGTTTCGGAGCTGCCGCCATCGTCATGGCCTTCGACGAGCAGGGCCAGGCCGACACGCTGGAACGCCGTCAGGAAATCTGCGCCCGGGCGTACCGGATTCTCGTCGAGGAAGTCGGCTTTCCGCCGCAGGATATTATTTTCGATCCGAACGTCTTCGCCGTCGCGACCGGCATTGAGGCGCACAACCGCTACGGCCTCGATTTCATCGAGGCGACCTCCTGGATCAAGGAAAACCTGCCATTCGCGAAGATCAGCGGGGGCGTAAGCAACATCTCGTTCTCCTTCCGGGGCAACAACCGGGTCCGCGAGGCCATCCACGCCGCGTTTCTCTACCACGCCATCAAGGCTGGCATGGACATGGGAATCGTCAACGCCGGCCAGCTCGAAGTCTACGAGGAAGTCCCGGACGACCTCCTCGAACGGATCGAAGACGTGCTCTTTGCCCGGCGTAGCGACGCCACAGAGCGCCTGGTGGATTTTGCTGAGGCCATGAAGTCCGAGGGCGGGCCGTCGGCGAAGAAAACGCAGGAGTGGCGCGAGGGTACGGTCGAGGAGCGGTTGAGCCACGCGCTCGTGAAGGGCATCGTCGACTACGTCGAGGACGACGTCGAGGAAGCCCGGCAGCAATACGACGCGCCGCTTTCGGTGATCGAAGGGCCACTGATGGACGGCATGAACGTCGTGGGTGATCTCTTCGGGCAGGGCAAGATGTTCCTCCCGCAGGTGGTCAAGAGCGCCCGCGTCATGAAAAAAGCCGTCGCCTACCTGATTCCGTATATCGAAGAAGAGAAGGCTGCGTCCGGCAACCTCGGGGCGCGTGCCAAAGTCCTCATGGCCACCGTCAAAGGCGACGTGCACGACATCGGCAAAAACATCGTCGGTGTCGTCCTTGCGTGCAACAACTACGAGGTCGTCGACCTCGGCGTGATGGTGCCGGCGAACAAGATCCTCGACGCGGCCAAAGAACACAACGTCGATGTCATCGGGTTGAGTGGGCTCATCACGCCCTCGCTCGACGAGATGGTACACGTCGCCAAAGAAATGCAGCGCCTCGGCTTCACGCAGCCCCTGCTGATCGGTGGCGCAACGACGAGCAAGGTGCACACCGCCGTCAAGATCGACCCGGCATACGAGGGGACGGTCGTCCATGTGCTCGACGCGTCGCGCAGCGTACCGGTCGTGAGCCGGCTGATCAACGACGAGGCCCGGCCTGAACTCGAACGCGAAGTCGCCGAAGACTTCGAGCAGTTGCGGGTCAACCATGCCCGCCGGCACGCCAAGAAAACCTTCCTCAGCTACCCGGACGCGCTCGCTAACCGCTATGCCATCGACTGGGACGCGTTCGAGCCGCCTGTTCCCAACACGCCAGGCATTACCGTCTTGCGGGACTATCCGTTGGAGGTCCTGCGCGAGTACATCGACTGGACGCCGTTCTTCCAGATCTGGCAGCTCTACGGCCGGTACCCGACGATTTTCGAGAAAGGGGAAGGCGTTGGCGAGCAGGCCCGGCAGGTGTACGAAGACGCCAACGCGATGCTCGACAAACTGATCGCGAGCGGCCGGCTGAAGGCCCACGGCGTGATGGGGCTCTTCCCAGCGAACGCAGACGGCGACGCGATCGAAGTGTACACGGATGAATCGCGCAGCGACGTGCGTACCGTCTTCCACGCGCTCCGGCAGCAGGAACAGCGATTGGCCGGCAAACCCAGCCGCAGCATCGCCGACTTCATTGCGCCGGCGTCCACAGGCAAACCGGATTACATCGGTGGCTTTGCGGTCACCGCCGGCGACGGGTTGCCGGCCATCGCCGCTGAGTTCGAGGCCGATCAGGACGACTACAATGCCATCCTCGTCAAAGGCCTCGCCGACCGCCTTGCCGAAGCGTTTGCCGAGCACCTGCATGAGCGCGTCCGCCGCGAATTCTGGGGCTACGCCGCCGATGAATCTCTGAGCAACGAGATGCTGATCCGCGAACGCTACCGCGGCATCCGGCCGGCCCCCGGCTATCCAGCGACGCCCGATCACACCGAAAAGCCGGTGCTGTTCGATCTCCTCGACGTAGAGGCCGTCACGGGCATTTCGCTCACGGAAAGCTTGGCGATGTGGCCGGCGGCCAGCGTGAGCGGCCTGTACCTGGCTCATCCGGAGGCGCATTACTTCAACATGGGCAGCCTCCAGCGCGACCAGATCGAAGACTACGCTCGCCGGAAAGGCATGCCGGCCGAGGAGGTCGAGCGCTGGCTCGCCCCGCTGCTTGCCTACGAGCCAAGCACGCCGGTGGAGGCGTGAGTGGCTCGCTCGCGTGACGGGTTGGCGAGTGGCAGGTAGCTGGTAGGCCGGCTCCGGGTGGCGTGGCGTCTCGGGTGGTTTCGGTGGGGTGGGTGGCGGTAGGCCTCGGAGGTCTTTGGGCAGTGCTGCCGCTCGAGGACGCGACGCTGCCGCACCGCACCGCTTTCGAGCGGCCTTTCCTACCAAAGACCTCCGAGGCCTCGGGAGCGCGACGCTGCGAGCTTGAGCCGGCCTCAGGGGGCGCAGCGGGGCGAACCAGAAAAAACCTGCCCATTTTCGCGGCGTTTTACGCATGTCTCGGTAACGCCCCTGCGCACCAACCGAGCGACTGCGATGGCCGAACGCCAAGTTCCCTTCCTACCCGGTAGAAGCTATCACGTCTTCAACCGAGGCAACAACCGCGACCTGATCTTCTACTGCCGCGAGAACTACCGATTCTTCCTGGAACGGTACCGGAAGTACATGTGCCGCTACGTCGACACGTTCGCCTATGCGCTCATGCCGGACCATTTTCATCTCTTCATTCGCCTCAAGCCGGCTGATGTCATCATCGCGGCTGCACGCAAGGACTACGCGCGCCTGCGCACCAAGCCCCGCGAGGCCCTGGACCCTGGCGAGATCGTCGGCAAGCGGCTGGCCGACTTCATGACAAGCTACGCTAAGGCAGTCATCAAATGGACAGACCGCGTCGGGAGCTTGTTGCAGAAGCGGACCCATCGCAAAGCTGTCGATACGGAGCAGTATCGAGAGAGCTTGGTACTCTACATCCATCTGAACCCTACTCGGTACCCACGTTGGCTTCCGTTCGACCGGAATCCGTTTACGTCGTATCTCGATCTGGTTGCGGAACGCCCCACGTGGCTGGCGCGGAATGAAGTGCTGGCGTGGTTTGGTGGCGTCGACGCTTTCACCAAGCGGCATCGCGCAGCTCTAAACGCACGCTGAGTTCAGTTTCCCCAGGATGCTACTCGACACTACTGGAGGCTAGAGCGGCATCGCATCTTGCTCGGCGCGTAGCCGGTCGATCAGCCGCCCGGCCGGGAGTTCGACATCGTCGTACGTCAGCGTGGCGTCTCTAGGGACGTCGCGGAGAAGCCGGCAGCCCTCGGCGAGACCTATCGGGAGGAGGCGCTCCGAGCGCGTCACGTCGGCGTTCTCGCACTGGCCGTAGGTATGGTACCACCCGATGCCGTCGAGCACGGTGCCGGCCTTGAGGTCGATTTTCGCCGTTGCTACGACGTCCACCACGGGCGGGCCAATCGGCGCAATCGTGGCGTCGTGGAAATCGACGGCGCGGGCGACGCCGCTGTGAACCTCGAAATGGCAGAGGTGATACGGCGTGTAGAAGGTGTACACTGGGCCTTCGCCGAGCTTGTAGAGGTTGAGGTAGTGCTTCTGTAGTGGATTCTCATGTGTGCCTAGCACGAAGACTCCAGGCCCAGGCGAGGCACCCACGCAGTAGTCGACGATGCCCGGGCCTTCGAGCATGGCCTCCAGCGGGTACCATGACGGAGCTTCCTCGATGGGCGTGCCATACTCCAGCGTTGGGCCGAACATGCCACGCTGGGCCACACGCATCCCCGTCGCGTTGGCAACGAGCGCTTGCTCGAAGCTGATTTTCGTGCCATCAGCGAAGCTGGTGACCATGTGGGGCTGCTGCTTCCATTTCTTGGCAAAGCCGGCCTGGGTCGTCGGATTGCGATACGGATCT
>JBCDHV010000313.1:0-5310 GCA_038749615.1 Bacteroidota bacterium | reverse complement strand
GGCGCGGAAGGCGAGAACGTGCGAGCGGACGTTGAGCGAGGCGCTCGAAGCAGGCGTAGCGCCAGCTACGGCGATGCAGAGCAACGAAGCGCAGCGTTCGCGCAGCCGTTCGCAGCCCGCGAGGGCTTTTCGGATAGGTCCAAAGTGCTCCGGGCACTTATCCCTCCATTCGAAAACCCGCCGGGATGCTACCTAGTAGGTCGATAGAAATGCTGGGGTCCCCGGCAATGCCGGACCGGATCAGACCCCGAAACGGAACGTGATGGTCTTGTACGACTGCACCGTGCGGCCCTGGTGCCGGCCGGGCCGGAAGCGCCAGCGATCCGCAGCGGCCAGCGCCGCTTCTTCTAGCCCGTAACCGAGTTCGGTGACAGGTTTGCGCTCGTCCCGGCGCTCGACTAGAAACCGGTCGACGATCCGGCTCTCGGTGACGCGGCCTTTCTCGTTGACCAGGACCTCGACGGTGATCTCTGCACGGATCTTGCGGCGGCGCGCCTCAGGCGAATACTCGGGCTCGACGAAGCGAACGGGTTTCGGGGCTTCGTCCGGACGGGCGACCAACGCCGGCCCTTGAGACACCTCGTCCTCCCCCGTCTCGTCTTCGCTCGGTTCGGTGCCGATGTCATTGGCGATCTCGTCGAGGATTTCGTAGTCCTCATCAAACACGACATCGTCCGGCACCGGGATGGGCGGCAAGGGGGCCGGCGGAGGCGGAGGCTTCGCTGTTTGAACCGTCGGCTCGATCATCTCGAGCGTGATGGCATCCTTCCCTTCTGAGCTGAACACCGTTGGTACCGGACCCGCACCGGGAGCTGGCCAGAACCGCACGAGACCGATGGCCACGACCAACCACCCTGCGATCCCAGCGAGAACGCGCAGCACATACTGCTGGTTGGTCCGGTACGTAGCATCCGGCCGCTTGATCGACATGACGCGGAGTTCGGTGGGTGGTTCGGTGGAGCTTCGCCCTGCGTGGTTGACGCCGAGAGCACTACCTAAGTCACGCGGTGTACTGACGATGCCGGTATTTCGATTCCAGATTCTTCGATGAATGGCACGGATCGTTGATTCGCTTTGCTCACGTGGCAAGTGAACGAGTCGCGGGTTGCAGGTGGCCGGGCGTTGCGGTATCAGGATCAAAACCACTCGCTACATGCCACACACCCACCCGCCACGTGAGCGCAGCGACCCACCCCGCTCCCAACCAAAATTCCATCCTGAAAGTTTGGCCCAGCCGTCGGGTGCGCCGTACCTTTGTCCAATTTGTGCCTCCAACGACGCTTCGGACTGTGTTTTTAAGTCAGCGAGAACCAAACGCCTTCCCTTTGCCGGGTCGATGCCCGAAGCCGCTTTCGTTTGTCCTTCCCATCGCCGGATGAGGAAGGATTTTTTGTATCTCCCCGCCCCGCTCCGATTCCTCACCAGACCTCCAGCATGCCTGACGCTCCTCCCCGCCCCGCCAAACTTGCGCTCGAAGACGGCACCGTGTTCACGGGTATCGCGGTCGGCGCGCCGGGTGAAACCGGGGGTGAACTGTGCTTCAACACGAGCATGACCGGCTACCAGGAGATCCTCACGGATCCCTCCTACTACGGGCAGCTCATGACCATGACGTATCCGCACATCGGCAACTACGGTGCCCATGACGACGATACGGAGGCCGAACGCCCGATGGTTGCCGGCTTGATCGTGCGAAGCTTCACCGAACGGTATTCGAATCAACTCGCCCAGGAATCGCTCGACGGCTACATGCGCCGGCATGGCCTCACCGGTATTTCTGGCGTAGACACCCGCCGGCTCGTTCGCCACGTGCGGAGCCATGGCGTGATGAACGCCGTGATTTCCTCGGCCGATCTCGACGACGCGAGCCTGATTGCCAAGGCGCAGGCTGTCCCTTCGATGGACGGGCTCGAACTGGCCAGTGAGGTCACGACGCCGCACTCGTACGAGTTTTGCACCGGCGACGGACCGCAAATCGCGGTATTCGACTACGGCGTCAAGCAAAACATCCTCCGTAGCTTCCGCGACCGAGGTGCAGCCGTCCGCGTCTACCCCGCAGACGCTACCCTCGCTGAGGTCATGGACGCCCAGCCGGCCGGCCTCTTCTTCTCGAACGGCCCCGGCGATCCACGCGCCATGCCCGGCAGCATCGAGACGGCACGGGCGGCCATCAGCTGCGGCTTGCCGGTGTTTGGGATTTGCCTGGGGCATCAGCTCATTGCACTCGCGAGCGAACTCGACGTATACAAGATGTACGTCGGCCACCGCGGCGCGAACCATCCCGTCAAAAACCTCACCACAGGCCGCGTCGAAATCACCACCCAGAACCACGGATTCGCCGTCCAGGAAGACAGCCTCCGCCCAGACATCGCCGACGTTTCCCACCGAAACCTCAACGATTCGACCATCGAAGGCCTGCGCTTCAAGCAGTTCGCCGGCTTCTCGGTCCAATACCACCCCGAAGCCAGCCCCGGCCCCCACGACAGCCGCTACCTCTTCGACCAGCTCCTCGACCTCATTCCGAGTGAAGGACCTAAGCTGAAGGGAACGCCAGCCAAACTGAAGGTACAGGGAGCAGGGTGAAGGGGACACCAGCCGTTGGGCACGAATGAACACGCGCTCTAGCGCCCAACCTCATTGGCCATCTCCCCCAAAGCTCAAACGCCCCTGCTCCCTTTCCCCTTCACCCTACCAAAAATGCCAAAACGCACCGACATCCAGAAAATCCTACTCATTGGTTCCGGGCCGATCGTGATTGGGCAGGCGTGCGAATTTGATTATTCCGGTACGCAGGCCTCACGCGCGTTGCGGAACGAAGGCTACGAAGTCGTGCTGGTGAACTCGAACCCGGCGACGATCATGACCGATCCGATGACGGCAGATCGGGTCTACCTCCAGCCGCTGACACCGAAAAGCATCAAGGAGATCGTCGAGAAGGAACGGCCCGACGCGATTCTTCCCACGATGGGGGGCCAGACCGCGCTCAACCTCGCGCAACAGCTGCACGACGAAGGCTACTTCGAGACGGCCGGCGTCGAGGTCATCGGAGTCGACATCGATGCGATTCAGATCACGGAGGACCGGCAGAAATTCCGGGATCTCATGGAAGAGATCGGTATCGATCAGGCGCGGAGCCGGGTGGCGAAAAGTTTGCTCGAAGCCAAAGAGATCACGCAGGAGTTGGGCGGCGCGCCCGTCGTCATCCGGCCGAGTTTTACGCTCGGGGGAGCCGGCGGTGGGATCGTGTGGAGCGAGGAAGAGCTCGACCGGAAAGTCACCCGCGGGCTCGAACTCTCGCCGATCCACGAGGTGCTCATCGAGGAATGCCTCTTCGGGTGGAAGGAATACGAGCTCGAACTGCTGCGCGACGCCAACGACAACGTCATCATCATCTGCTCGATCGAAAACCTCGATCCGATGGGCGTCCACACCGGCGACTCGGTGACTGTGGCTCCTACACAGACGCTAACCGACAAGCAGTTCCAGCGCATGCGGGATGCCGCCATTCGGATGATGCGTTCCATCGGGACGTTTGCCGGCGGGTGTAACGTGCAGTTCGCTGTTCATCCAGGAACGGGGCGCATGATTGCCATCGAGATCAACCCGCGCGTGAGCCGGAGTTCGGCACTTGCCTCTAAGGCTACAGGGTACCCGATCGCCAAAGTCGCGGCTCGGCTCGCCATCGGGTACACCCTCGATGAGCTCCCAAACGAAGTGACCGGCACCACAAGCGCCTGCTTCGAGCCGAGCATCGACTACGTGGTCACCAAGATTCCGCGCTGGAATTTCGACAAGTTTGAAGGCGTCGATGAGGAACTGACGACGCAGATGAAGGCCGTCGGCGAGGTCATGTCGATTGGGCGTACGTTTACCGAGAGCATCCAAAAGGCGTGGCAGAGCCTCGAAATCGGATACGCTGGCCTCGGAGCTGACCGGGACGAACCGCCACGGAATTACGTCCGTGAACGGCTTCAGCGCTCGTACTGGGATCGAACGCTGCAAATCCGGAATGCCTTCAAGCTCGGAGCCAGCGTCGAGGAAGTTGCCGACATCACCAAAGTCGATCCGTGGTTCTTGAACCAGATCAAACTCCTCGTCGATCTGGAGCGAGATGCGGCCAAGCATACGTTGGACGCCCTGCCGCACGACCTGCTGCGTGGCCTCAAACAGCATGGCTTCTCCGACGTACAGATCGCCTACATCACCCAGGGCGAGGCGGATGAGGATGCCGTACGAGCCAAACGGAAGTCAGCCGGCATCGTGCCCGGTTTCCGGCTCGTCGACACGTGCGCTGGCGAGTTCGAAGCGCAGACCCCGTACTTCTACTCGACCTACGGCGACGGCAACGAGAGCGAGCGCAGTGACCGCGAAAAAGTCCTCATTCTCGGCTCCGGGCCGAACCGCATCGGGCAAGGCATCGAGTTCGATTATTCGTGCGTTCACGGTGTGATGGCGGCCCGGGAGTTGGGCTACGAGGCCATCATGATCAACTGCAACCCAGAAACTGTCTCCACGGATTTCGATGTGGCCGACAAGCTCTACTTCGAGCCGGTCTTCTGGGAGCATGTCTACAACATCATCGAGCATGAGAAGCCCATCGGCGTGATGGTGCAACTCGGCGGGCAGACGGCGCTCAAACTGGCCCGGCAACTCCGCGCGACCGGTGTAAAACTGCTGGGGACACCGTTCGAGTTGATGGACTTGGCCGAAGACCGGGGCAAGTTTTCCGATGTGCTGAAAGAACTGGAGATTCCGTTCCCACCCTACGGCATGGCACAGAACCCGGAAGAAGCCGTCGAGGTGGCCGAGACGATTGGGTATCCGATTCTGGTGCGCCCGAGCTACGTCCTCGGTGGCCAGGGCATGCGTATTGCCATCAACAAGGACGAGGTCCACGAGTACGTCACCAACATCCTGAATCTGCTCCCCAACAACCAGATTCTCCTCGACCTCTTCCTGGAAAACGCCATCGAGATCGACGTGGATGCGGTACGCGACAGCGCCGGCGAGGTGTGGATCACCGGTGTCATGCAGCACATCGAGCCGGCCGGCGTGCATTCCGGAGATTCGACCGCCGTGCTCCCCCCCTACTCGCTGAGCACGACCGTCGTGGACACGATCAAGCAGTACGCGACTGACCTGGCCAACCGCCTGGGGGTCGTCGGGCTCATCAACGTGCAGATGGCCGTCAAGGATGAAGTCGTGTACGTCATCGAAGCCAACCCGCGGGCGTCGAGGACCGTCCCCTTCGTCGCCAAGGCCACGGGCGTTCCCGTCGCGAACATCGCCTCGAAAGTCATGCTCGGCCGG
>JBCDHV010000312.1:0-5318 GCA_038749615.1 Bacteroidota bacterium | reverse complement strand
GTCGGAGTACCAGCGGATCATCACCGCTAGCCTCTCGCCACAGTTCCTCCGGTTCAAAGGCATCGAAGCTACGCGCGAGCTCGCCAACTCGGAGAACTCGAAGACCGTGGTCATCGGCAGCGGTGGCGATGGCCTCCCGTTGATTCTCGGAAACCAGTAACCGTCCAGAGCATCACGCTCGCAGTACACACGCCTCGGTTCGTTTGGGCCGAGGCGTTTTTTGTGGCACGTCTTGCAGGGGGGCGGACTCGTTGCTACACCATCGCACATGTAACAGGGCCACACTGCCTGCATTTCAACGGCCTATTCAGTCCATTCAGTCCGTAAAATTGCCTGAAAGTGGGAAATACCCCCAATTTCTTAGGCTTGGGAGCATATGGTTTACAGGTAACCCGCTCGTTGGGTGACGGGCTCTTGCGGAACAGGATCGTGGCAGACTTGTGTTAGCCACCCTTCTCTACCCCGAGTTACAGCCCCTATTTCTGGATCCACACGGCCTAGGCGCCTTCCCACCGCGCCCACTCAAGGCCGCCAGATACGAGCCTCCACACAGCAAGTTAGGTCCATCGCTAGCAACCCCTTAGCCAGGGTCAGGCGTGGCCGTATTGCTTTTTCTGTAACCACACAACTCCACCCTCCACACCACCAACCCAGTCCTGCGTTCACGTTTGGGAGAGCGCACGTGCGGGACTGTAACCAATCCAATTTCATGGGAAAGAAGCTATTCGCGTGGCTGCTCGGCCTCGCCATGCTACCCGGTATGGCGTTTGCGCAGGCCACCATTCTTGGGAAGATCACGGACTCCGACACAGGCGAAGCCTTGCCCGGTGCCAGTGTCCTGATCGAAGGCACCTCGTTTGGGGCGGCCGCTGACATCGACGGTAACTATGCCATCACAGGCATCGACCCGGGAGACTACACGCTCCGGATCACGTACGTCGGGTATCTGGCCAGCACCAGTGAGGTGACCATAGGCACGGGCGAAACCCGGGTCGACATTGCACTCGATCCGGATTTTGCCGGCCTCGAAGAAGTCATCGTGACCG
This sequence comes from Bacteroidota bacterium, assembly GCA_038749615.1. GTDB lineage: Bacteria > Bacteroidota > Rhodothermia > Rhodothermales > DATKEJ01 > JBCDHV01. The sequence continues at coordinate 4,272 of JBCDHV010000312.1, read as the reverse complement.
GGATCTCCGGTACCACCTCCAGGGCACGCTCCGAAGTGTCCGTCGAACGGCTCGACACGCGCGAGCTGCTCGACAAAAATCAGTACACGGACGTCAGCCAGCTGATGACCGGCAAGATTGCCGGCGTGCGGGTGCTGCCTAGCTCTGGTAACGTCGGGGGTGGCCTGCGCTTCATCATGCGCGGCGGTGGCGGCCTCAACGGGCAAGGCACGCCGCTGATCTTCATCGACGGCGTCCGCGTCAATACGGCCGAATTCGAAGGATTCGCCACAGGTGGTCAGGGCGTCTCTGTGCTGTCGAGCCTCAACCCGGACGACATCGAGTCCATCGACGTGCTCAAGGGGCCGGCTGCCTCGGCCCTGTACGGGACGAGCGGTTCGAACGGCGTCGTAATCATCAAGACGAAGCGTGGCGGCCTGACCTCGGGCAACGAAAGCTCGCTCGCCATCAACTACAAGGGCGTGTACGGTCAGAACCGCCGGGCCGACTCGTACAACGAAGACCTGTTCGTCTCTGCTGCGGATGCCAACGCGGTCTTCCGTGATGGGGGCGTCCAACAGCACACCCTGAGTGTGTCGGGTGGGTCTGGACGCGTCCGGTATTTCGGCTCGTTCGAGCAACGGAACGAAGAAGGTCATCTGCCCAACAACCAGCTGGAGCGCAGAAACTTCCGGGTCAACTTCGAGGCGTTCCCGACGGAGAACCTCACCGTTGCTGCCAGCGCGAATTATGGCGTCAGCAACATCGACCGGCCGCAGAACGACAACAACATCTTCGGCTTCTTGGGCAATACGCTGCTCCGCCCATCCTCGTACGGCTTCACGGACAGCCTTGCCGTGCTGGGCTTCGAGAACACAATTGACATCGACCGTTTCCTCGGTTCGGTCGAAGCCACGTACCGGCCAGTCAAGGGTCTCAGCGTGCGTACCTCGCTCGGGTTCGACGGTTCGAATATCCGGAACGATGCGCTTCAGCCTCAGAACCAGTTCTACTCTGGCGTGGTCAACGGCGAGCGCAACACGCTCAACGAGCGTGTCCAGCAGTACTCGGGGGATTTCAGTGCCACATACAACGTGCAGGCCACGCCGCGGCTGTCGAGCACCACGATCGTGGGTGCTCAGTTCTTCACGCGGACGCGTGAGCAGTCGTTCTTCACCCGGCAGAACTTCCCGAGCGAGCTGATCACGAACATCGGAGCCGGCTCCGATTTCATTCAGGGCGACGAGCTGTTCACCGACCGGCGTGAGGCCGGCATCCTGGCACAGCAAAGCTTCGATTTCGACGGCACCTTCTTCGCAACAGCTGGTGCCCGGTACGATTTTGCCAGCGCCTTCGGTGTCGACGCGCCGGCGATCGTCTACCCGAAAGCTAGCGCCGCTATCCGGCTCGACCGGCTCTTCAACACGGGGCCGTTCAACTTCTTCAAGCTTCGTGCAGCCTACGGCCAAACGGGTGTGCTTCCGGGTCTTCTCGACGGGTCGATTCTGCTCTGGACGGCTGAAGAGTTTGGCTACGGCATCGGTGCCGTAACCGATTTCATCGGCAACACGGAGATTGAGCCGGAGCGCGTGAGCGAGTTCGAGTTCGGCTTCGACGCCAACCTGTTCTCCGACCGGCTCAACACGACGTTCTCGTACTACATCCAGGACGCGTCCGACTCGATCATCGACTTCCAGAACGCGCCCTCGACGGGGCTGACGGCCAGCGATGTGCCGTTCAACGTGGGTGGGATCGACATCAGCGGGTTCGAGGCGAGCATTGACTACACGGTGTTCCGCTCGCGGACGAACGCGCTCAACCTCGGGTTCATCTGGAACTACACGACCAACGAGGTCGAAGATCTCGGCGGTGCTCAGCCGATCTTCGACGGGTTTGACATAAACGTGATCGAAGTTGGCCTGCCCCGCTCAGAGTTCTTTACGCGTGAGGTAACCGGTGCCCGCTTCGCAGAAGACGGGACGTATGCCGGCGTCGAGATTACGGACGATCGGGTAGCGCTTGGCAACCCGTTCCCGGATCACACCGGCTCGTTCAGCGCCAACCTCCAGCTGTTCAGCAACTTTAGCGTCTACGCGCTTGCCGACTGGGCACTGGGCCACCGCATCTTCAACAACACGCTGCTCTTTGCCCGCCGCTTCGGCAACGACCCACGCTACAACGAACTCGGTGCCTTGCTAGGCCTGAGAGAGCAAGAAGGCGTGACGGCACTCGAAGTCGGTTCGCAGGCTTACAACGACGCGGCCAACGAGTACGCGCTGCTTGACTGGCGACACGACTCGAACCTGCTCGAAGATGCCGACACGTTCAAACTGCGCGAGGTCAGCATCCAGTACGATGCGAGTTCGCTGCTCCGCAACCAGCCGTACGTCCGCAACCTCAGCATCGCGCTGGCCGGCCGGAATCTCTGGCAATCCTCCAAGTACAGCCTCCCAGATTCAGAGGTCAACTTCGATGGTGGCCGGAGCCTCATCCGTGGCCAGGACTTCCTGACGCTGCCGGCCCCGCGCACGTTCTACCTGACGCTGAACCTCGGCTTCTAACATCTGAAACCGGCCGGCGGCTGCGCTCAGGCTCGGCTGCCGGCTCGTTCTCCTCTCCCAAAACGGACACGTCCGCCTGGGCGAGGCTCAAACAGAAGCCTTCGAACTCCAGAGTACATTTGACATGAAACGATTCTTCTTTACCTCCGCCGTCGCTGGCCTCATGCTTTTCGGAGCCGGCTGCGACAGCTTCGTGCAGGACGTCGAGGATCCGATCGATGTGATCGTCGACGAACTGCTTACTACTGAATCCCAAGTCCCCTTCCTGATTACAGGCGTGCAGGGGCGGTTTGCCGAGGCGCACGACCGCCTCACGGCCTACTCGGGTGGTCTTTCAGACGAGTTGATCTTTGACGAGCGTGTGCCCAACGCCACGTTCCCGAGCTTCAACGACATGGACCTGGGTACAATCGAGCCGGACAACAACTCGGTCGATGGCGTTTACAACGGTCTGGGTGAAGCCCGGCTGTTTGCGGATAACCTGCTAGAGCGTATCCAGGCCATCACCTTCGAAGATGCAGCGCTTCAGCAAGAAGCCGAGTACATCGGCAACCTGTACGGAGGCCTTGCTCGCTACTCGTACGGTGCCTACTTCGGGCTAGAGCCTGAGCAAGGCGGCAGCCCCATCGGCGGGGGCGCGTTTGTCGGGACAGCCGAGCTGTACAATCAGGCCATTGACAAGCTGAACACGGCTGCCGGCTTGGCGCCGTCGGATTACGACCGGAAAGTCGTCAATTCGCTCATCGCCAAGATCAACCTTTACCGCGGCGACTTTGGCGCGGCAGCGGCAGCAGCGGCCAATGGCCTCGTACCCGGCGACGACCCGTTTCAGAGCCTCCACGCCGTCGCCTCCTCGAACGAATGGTTCGTACAGGCGGGCCCGGGCCGCTCACAGTTCGTCGTTGACAATCGGTTCTTCGAGTTCACTCAGGAAGACCCGGGCGAAGCCGCCCGTTTCCCGCTCGTGGAAATCGTCGGTAGCGACTCGACGCTCTTCTACCGCCAGGATCTCTACAGCGAACGTAGCTCGCCGATCGACATCGTGAGTTGGCAAGAGAACCACCTCATTCTCGCCGAAGTGGCCCTGCGTGGGGCCGGCTCCGGTGACGCGCTTGCTCTGGTCAACGAAGTCCGCGGGGCCTCCCAGCTCGCGGCTCTCGACGGTATTGATCTCGATGAGATCTATGTCGAGCGCGACAAAGAACTCTTCGGCACCGGCAACCGCCTGATCGACCAGCGGCGTTTCGACCGCTGGCACCTCGGTGCCGGCACGTGGCGCTACCTACCAGTCACACAAAGCGAACGCAACGGCAACGAGAACCTGTAGGTTTTCGAGTGCCAGGAGTGTTCAAAGCCGTCTCGGAACTCCCGGGGCGGCTTTTTTGATACGAGGCTGCGGCCTGTGAAAGGTTATCTTGGGCCATGATGACACGGATACGACATCTTGTTTTCTGCGCCGCCGTTCTCTGCAGCGTCTGCGCGTGGCTGCCGCAGCCAGTCTCCGCGCAAGTGCAGGATGCGGCGTGCGCACAGGCCCCGGATGCGTGCGCGACGTGCTTGTCTGCGTACGTCCAGAAGGTGTTTGCCGATACGGATACGAGCCGGTACGGTGAGGCTGCGGACGGCTACCTGCGCATGCTCCGCTACGCCGGTGAAGCCACGTCTGACTCGGCTCGGGCCGTGCTCAAGCGTCCGATGGCCCAGTTGGCACTCGTCGTGGATGCCCAACTCC
>JBCDHV010000311.1:0-5341 GCA_038749615.1 Bacteroidota bacterium | reverse complement strand
GTAGTCGAACGCCCGAGGCGTTGCCGGCGGCCGGTACCGCTCCGCTGACCACGTCCGCGTCCGCCGGCTCGTCACGATCTCGCCTTCGATCCGGTCCCCATCGACCGTGCCCGTCCACGCGTACCCGCCCATCTGGAACGCGAGCGCCCCATCCTCGACTGCACTCACGAACGCTCTCCCGTACACCCGTCCTCGGACGGAGTCTCCATCGGCCACGAGTTGCACGCGCTGGGGCGTCGGGTCTCCGTTCATTCGGAACGTCCAATCGCCGGCGGCGGCTTCGGCTGGACTGGACTGAGCGAGCGCTACGCAAGGGAATGAAAAGACAAGCAGGGGGAGGAGCAGACGTCTCATTGCTGAAGGGTATGGTGAGCGCGGAACACGGCCGCGGAGAGCTGTGCCCCTACCCTACCCCGTCAGAAAAAGCCGAACAATACCGAAGCGACGAGCGGCGAACCGCTGGCATCAGTCAGCCGGCCGCCGGCATCAAACATGCGCATGAAGGTGGGAGGCGTGCGGCGTTCGGCCCAGCAACAACAGGCTCCCCGCTTTCCTAGGCAAGCGACTCGAATAGAACGAAGGAAAATCAAGAAGACCTGCACCCCCTCTACGCGACGAGCCGGCCAACCACCAAGGTCTTTCATGTCCGGTTCTGTTTTACCAACCTGTCGCGGGCGTCGGAGACCAGATCGCTGTAGTTCGAACGGAATGGATCGACCAACTCCCTTTCAAGCGCTGCGAGAAGTCCCCAAAGTGCAGCGGTCTCTCCACTGTGCTCAATAGCAAGCCTATCGCTCTGCTCAAAGCGAGTAAGCAAGTCGAACAAGACCAACGCTTCTTCAGAGGATAGCTTCAGAGAAACGGATTCAGTGTGCATGAACGTGCGAAGTGAAAAGCAGGGCCGGGAAGTGCACGATAAGGAGAGAGCAGTCGATCCGCTTGTCCACCCGAAGCTGTCAGCATGCCCGCGGGGTAAAGCAGGTGAACTACGAAGCCGAAGCCGCGCGAAAAACTAGTGCTCTCAGCCATACTTCTGGCAGAAGAGTCTCAGAGCCTGTCCCGTTCGTCTAGCTTGCTATCAAGGCAGACCTGCATGGAGCACGACAGGTGGATTGGTACGGGGTTCATGGTATGGCTTACTTCTTCTTGCCGGGTGCATAGCCCTCTCAAGGCAGCAGATCTCGGAGATCGAAGACTTCGATCAGACCGAGAGACAGGCCAGGGCTGGCGCGGTTACCGCCAATCACAAACACACGGTCATTCAGTTTCACAGCCGTCGAGTGGCGTCTCGTCGTGAGCTTCGTGTCTAGCAGCGTGAGCTCGCCCGACTCGGTGTCGTAGCGGTGAATGTCGGTCATTCGTCGATAGTCGCCGAAGATGAACACGTAGCGCCCGTGCACCACGAGCGAGTAGGCGCTGAGCGGGTAAGGCAGGTCCGGCATGGGGCTCCACGTTTGGGCCTCGGTATCGTAGACCTGCACCGAACGGATGGCTTCCACGCCGTTGTAGCCGCCGATGGCAAAGATCCGATCACCGACCAACGCCACCGGGTCGGCCCGCGCGTGGATCAGGTCAGGCCCTCGTTCCCAGTCGCCGTCGATCGAGCGAAGCGTGTACATCCGTTCCGAAAATCGCTGCCCCGTCTCACTCATTGTATCGACCGTCGCGCCACCAACGAGGTAGACGATGCCTTGGTGGTAAGCGGCACCCGGCGTGCGAAGCGGCTCGGGCAAGGGCGCGATTTCACGGCTCGTCAGCTCTGATATATCGAGGACCTCGTTCTGCCACGCCTTCTGGATGTCTGGCCCGTACTGAAAGCGACCGCCAAAGGACGCGATGGCCGAGTCGATGACCAGGGAGGCTTGGTTGGCTCTCCGGTACAGCCCCACCGCGTAGAAGGAGGATTGAAGCGTCTCGGGGTCGATGCGCTCGTAGGTTGCGGTGAGCGCGGAAGGGAAGCGCTCCGGGGATTGCGGCTGCGGATGGTGAGAGCCTCCGAAGACGTAGATCCACTGTCCGTCTGTCACTGACGAGAGCGCATAGCGAGGAAACTGAAGCGTGCCCGTACGGGGCTCCGCGCGGTCCTTCACTGTGGTGCAACTCGAAAAGACCGGTCCCATGCAGGCAAGCAGCAGGATCAGTAGACGGCGCGCCGGCGGAGGGCTTCTCATGTTCGTTCTCTGTTGGAAGGATCGTGCGCAGTAGGTAAATGCTGGCAAGTAAATGCCGGCACCAGGTCGAAGCAAAGCGACCCGGTCTTCGCAAGCTTGACTGGGGCGTTCATTTCCTGGCTGGGCGAGCCGGCAGGGCCTTCTCCATGCAGGCAAACGGGAGCGTGCGCCGGGGAAAGTAGACGTGGCCGGCCGTTGCATATCCTCTTCGGGTGTACAGGCCAACGGCTCGGGGATTGCCGGAATACGCGTCGAGCCGGATGCTGGCGTAGCCGCGCCTCGCGCCCTCCGCCTCGGCAACGTCCATGAGCCGCGAGGCCACACCGCGTCCCTGCTCAGAGGGAAGCACGCAAAGCCGATGCACGATGAGCGCCGGCTCTTCCCCACCCCACGTCACAGTTGCGTACGCCTCGTCTGCCTCCTCATTCAGGCATAACGCACCGATGCAGTGGGCACCTTCGAGGGCGACGTAGAGCGTTCCACTAGCGATGTCGTGTTCTACCGTGTCGAGGTCTGGGTATACATCGTCCCATTGGTCGATGCCCTGGTCACGCAGATGCCGGACGCAAGCAGCCAAGACCGCGCGCACGGGGGAGACGTGCTCGGCGCATGCCTGCTTGACCTCAATCGTCTGTTCTATGGAGGGACGCATCTTCGTTGGAGAACGCTACTTCTTTGGAGAACACGGCGAGCAGGTCGTCTGCCGGCAGAATGGTCGCGAACTCATCCTTGAGCGTCACGAGCGAAACCGCATGTACGTCCTCGGCCGAGAAGCGCCGGCCGTCGTGCCCTTCCAGTTCGAACGCGGCCGTCGCGTCGGCCACGACGAACGTCTCAAATCCGAGATCGCCGGCCATGCGGGCCGTCGTTGACACGCAGTGGTCCGTCGTCAGCCCCACGATCACGAGCGATTGGATCTGCTTCGTGCGTAGGAACGGTTCGAGGTCCGTCCCCACGAATGCGTTGTTGACGGTCTTCTGGAACAGCGGCTCAGAAGCAAGCGGCGTCGCTTCCGGCTTGATCGCCACGCCGGGTGAACCGGGCCGCAGCGGCGACGACGGCGACGTGGAAAGATGCTGGACGTGGACCACCGGCCAGGAGGCTTCGCGCCAGGCAGCAAGCAACCGAGCGATGTTCGCCTCAGCTTCGGGCGTGCTCCGCCGGCCGTACGCCGGGTCGCCGAGACCTACCTGTACATCGATGACCAGCAGAGCCGAGCGGACAGGAATCATGAGCACCTGGGATGAAGCAGTAGAACAGTTGCGAGCCAAGCGCATGCGGCGCTCTTCGGAACGTACAGCCGGCGGCGGAACGAAAAAAGCCGTGCGGCCAGCGTCCGTTTCGCTGCCATTCGCAGCTACCAGATGTGCACGCCTGGCCGTTCTAGACTAGCCCAAGGGTGCGGACCGCTCTTCCCCACGCCTCTTCGAAGACCTCAGCGGAGATCTCCTGGCCGTCAAAATCGCCCCATCGCATGTTCGTGTCGCACCAGAACCCGTACGTCTGCGCATCCGGCCCAGCAACGACCGGCTCTCCCTCCTTCGAAAGTCCAACCTCTCTCCACGGCACACCCGCTTCATCGAACTCGATGAGCCACTCCTCGACCAGATGCAGCTTCTGCGTGTAGGCCGGGCCCGGTGTTGCCAGGATGAGCGAGAGCCGGCGGACGCCTTTCGGATCTGACGCCTCCGTCTCTGGCCAGTCAGTCGCGAGTTGGGTTCGGAGAAATCGCACAGGCTGCACAGAATGTTAATGGCCAGCCCACGATAAGGAAGGTGGCGGCAACGACGGCAACAGCTGGGTGAGAGGAACCGGGGCGCTTGGAAGAGGCCTTGACCGCTTCTGCAGCGCGAAAGCTACGAGCGCGAAAGCAGCGTGTCGTACTCTGCGTGCGTGCCGATCCAGAACCATACGAGGCCGTCTGGCCGTTCCCGCGCAAGCGCACGGTACCCCACACGAGCAGACCACAACCCTTTTTGCTTGCCGACCCTTTTGAAGTGGAGTGACGGATGACGTGGATCCATTTTCAGCCGCTCGAACTGCCGGTCAGCTAGTTTCCGTGCGTCCTCCGGGAGCGCACTGTAGTGACGCCAGAAGCGGGCTAGCGTGAAGTGGTTCACGGTGCGGACTCAATCAGAGGGGCAGGGTGCCTTCGTTTTCGATCTCAGCGTCCACCTCTGACAGCAACGCATCTAGATGGCCGGCTTCAAGATCTTCTTCCATCTGACGGTCCCAGGCCGCTTCGTGATAGCGATTAAACCACACCGCTAGTTCAGCGAGTTCGCGCTTGGATAGCTTTGTGATGGCAGTTTCGATTTCCCGGACACTCACGGCTTGATAGGGTTAGAAGCTGTTTTGGATTTATGATTTTGGGCTGCGCTCGGCTCGTTCGGGCGTCTTTGCTCCTGCGTTCTCGGTCCGTACCCCCGGTACGCACCTCCAACGTCATGAGCACATCCACTCCCAACGAGCTCTCGCTCGCTCCAAACTGAAAATCAAAACAGCTTCTTAGCGTTAGGAGGTTAATCAACAAAGTCGAGAGCTGATACGAACGAGGTGGTATTTGTGTCCAGTTCTGGCCTGCGCGGAAGTCAGCGATCATCGGCTGTGTGGAAGGCTGTGTGGAAAGATCCAGCGCCAGCCAGCTGGGTCTCTGGGCAGTTTCAAGCGACTCGCCTGGAAGGAAACCCGAGACGCCCTGCGCCGGCTTTGGGTGTAAGGTCCCAAGGTGACGAAGCAGAAACTAGATCGCTGTGGCTCGACCGGCAGGGTTCGTTGCGTCGCGTCATGGCAGACCAGATCTATTGCTTGCCGATACGCTGACCAATTTCCACTGGCCGCTGCGCTTCGACCACACTTGTGTCCCTCCGCCGGCGAGGTCCATCGTTGCGCCACTTTTCAGGGTGACGGATTGCTCATACTCGTTCACCAGAACCGCGTTGGATGCGTCTAGGACCGAAATCTTGACGTTGACAAACACTAGCTCATCGACGCGCGCGAGGGCAGCAAACCCACCAGTGACAACCGTCTCGAATGCGCTGAAGTCATTCCAATTACGCCCATCACTGTTGAGCCCGACGAACGCGTCTTTGTCGAAATGGCTGAAATAGGCCTCCGTGTCCAGTGCCTTGGCAGCTGCTGCCAAACGTTCGAAGGCTGCCCTGACGTCG
>JBCDHV010000310.1:0-5345 GCA_038749615.1 Bacteroidota bacterium | reverse complement strand
GTATCGAAAGCCTTCGGATCTAAGGAAATCCTGAAGGAAGTCTCGTTTCGCATCGATGATGGGGAGACGTTCGTCGTGTTAGGCCAGTCGGGATCAGGCAAGAGCGTGACGCTGAAGCACATGATCGGTCTGCTCAAGCCGGACTCCGGTGAGGTCTTCGTCGACGGCGTCGATGTCAACACGATCTCCTACGGCGAACTGCGCGAGCTTCGGCACAACTTCGGCGTTCTCTTCCAGGGTGGTGCCCTGTTCGATAGCATGACGGCGGCCGACAACGTAGCCTTTCCGCTCCGCATGCTGCGCGACATCCCGGAGGCCGACGTCCACGAGCGTGTCGCCAAATGTCTGGAGATGGTGGAGCTCCCCGATGCCGGCGAAAAGCACGTGGCTGAACTCTCCGGCGGGATGCAGAAACGCGTGGCGCTCGCCCGGGCGATCGCGCTGGAGCCCAAGTACATTTTCTACGACGAGCCCAACAGCGGGCTCGACCCCCTGACGTCGCACACGATCAACCTGCTCATCACGTCGCTTGCCGATAAGCTTGGGGTGACGAGCGTGGTGATCACGCACGACATTCGCGCGGCGCTCGACATCGCAGACCGGATCGCGTTTCTCCACGGAGGCCGGATTCACTGGATCGGGACCGTGGACGACCTCCACGCCGCCACCGATCCCGTGCTGCTCGACTTCGTCAAGGCCAGCGAATATCAGATTGGCCCCTCCAGAACCGACTCTTCTTCCGGAGCCTCTTTTGCTCCCACAACCTACCCTGACCGGTGAACGCTACGACTAGAAATGCTTTCAAGGTCGGCCTCGCCATCGTCGCGGCCATTGCCATCTTTGTCTTCGGCGTTCGCTACCTCGAAGACGTGCCCCTCGGAGGCTCGTACGAGATCTACTCTGAGTTCGAGCGGATCGACGGGCTGATTTCCGGCAATCCGGTACAGATCGCCGGCGTCCGGGTCGGCAATGTTCGGGCCGTCGAGCTGAACCAAGAGACGGGGCGCGTCCGTGTGGACATGCGCATCAACGGCGGCATCAAGATCCCGGTCGACACCAAGGCGGAGATTACCGGGTTCGCAGCGCTCGGCGGTGTGAAACTCGAACTCGACACCGGCCAGAGTAGCGAGTTGGTGCAGGATGGCGACGCCATCGAGAGCCAAGAAATCAGCCTGCTCTCCAGCGTGTCGCGGTCTGCCCAGCCGTACATCGATCAGCTCGATACGCTCATGGTCAACCTCAACACCACCGTCCAAGCGCTGAGCTACCAACTCGACGAGCCCGACAGCGAAATGCTGCGCACGGTCAACTCGATCAACGGCCTGACGACAGCGCTCAATCAGACGGTGGTCAGCGAGCGCGACCGGCTGGCCGCGGTGCTCACCCGGCTCGATCAGACCCTCGCCAGCGTCGACCGCCTGGCCGCAACGAGCAACGATTCCCTCGCCGTCACCCTGTCGAACCTCAACTCGACGCTAGCCCGGACCGACGAAACCCTCGCCGGCCTCCAGACCGCTACCACGAACCTGAACGGCCTGTTGGTCCGCGTCAACTCCGGCGACGGGACGCTGGGGCTCCTCGCCCGTGATCCGGCGCTCTACCACAGCCTCGACTCGGCTGCCACCAACCTGAACGCGCTTCTGTTCGACCTCCAGAACGATCCGAAGCGCTACCTCGGCCAACTCAAATTGGTTGACATTTTCTAAGTCGCGACCTCAGCGTACCAGCGCCGGAGCCGACCTCGAACGGCGGCGCTGTCCTTTGCCTCGGAATTGCATGCATCAGTCTACCGGCCTGACGATCCAGCCGACCAACCATCCTGCCACACACCAGCTCTCCCCGCCACGATGGCTGCAGAATGGCCACGTGATGACGGTGTACGTCGCCAAACGCCGGCCCAACCCGGTCTACCCGGTCGAGCGGGAACGCCTCGAAACGCCTGATGACGACTTCCTGGACCTCGACTGGGCGCGCGTCGGGAGCCGGCACGTGGTGGTGATCACGCACGGCCTGGAGGGCAACACAGACCGGCATTACGTCCGGGGCATGATGCGGGTGTTCAACCAGCGCGGGATCGACGCTGTGGCACTGAACTTCCGCACGTGCAGCGGCGTGATGAACCGGCAAGTGCGAACCTACCATGCCGGCGCTACACCGGATCTCGAGCTCACCCTCCACCATGTGCTAGACCGAGGCGGGTACGACACCCTATCGCTGGTCGGGTTCAGCCTAGGGGGAAACGTGGTGCTCCGCTACCTGGGTGAGCGAGGGGCAGCCGTGCCTTCGGAGATCAACGGAGCGGCGGTCTTCTCCGTGCCCGTCGATCTCGAAACCAGCTCGCGCCACATGGCCACCTTCCCGAGCCGGCTCTACACGTGGCGGTTCATGGTGAATCTCTACAAGAAAATGCGCAAACTGCACGCGATTCACCCCGAGGACGTTGCTCCCGTCCGCGAGCGGTTTTGGCATACGTTCGAACACTTCGATAACCGCTACACGGCTCCTCTGCATGGTTATCAGGATGCCATGGACTACTGGACCCGAGCGAGCAGCCTGCCGGTCCTTGACAACATCAAGGTTCCAGCGCTGCTCGTCAACGCCCTGGACGATCCATTCCTGCCGAGCAAATGCTACCCCTACTCGGCAGCCAAGCAGAACCCGAACCTTACCCTCTTGACGCCAGAGTTTGGTGGGCACGTCGGCTTTACGGAGCACACCTTCGACGGCGTTACGCCCGGCACACTCTGGTCTGAACACACGGCCGCCACGTTTCTTGGGTGAGGGCTGTTGGTTGGGTAGTTTGTCGGGCGTTCTTCCCGCTCACCCACATCTTCATCTCAGCCATGCGCCTACGCTTTCACAAGTCGAAATGGGAGACCCCTGAGCTCTCGCTCGCTGAGTTTTTGCAACGCACCGCCCAGGACGGATTTCATGGCACAGAGCTGTACTTGCCGATTCTCGATGAGCCGACCTCAGCCGTACGCGTGCAGCATGCAGATGCTGGCCTAGACCTGATCGCACAGGTCTTCACCGAGGGCCAAACGCCGGCTGACCACCAAGACCGGTTCGACCGGCAGTTCGACGAGGCGTTGGAGGCTGGAGCCGTCCTCATCAACACCCACGCCGGCCGCGACATCTTTCCCTTCGATGCCAACGTGCGCCTGTTCGAGCACATCTGCGCCCGCTCCCGAGACGCTGGGGTCCCGGTCTACGTAGAGACGCACCGCCGCCGGCCTACGTACTCCGCCATCGAAACGCGCCGGTATCTCGATGCCGTCGCAGACCTGATGCTCACCGCCGATGTGTCGCATTGGATGGTCGTCCACGAGTCGCTCCTGCACGACCAGGAGGAGACGCTCGACTACGCCATCCGCCGGACCGGCCACGTGCACGCCCGCGTCGGGTACGGCGAAGGGCCTCAGGTACCCGATCCCCGAGCCGCGCACTGGAGCCGCGAAACAGAGCGCCATCTGGAGATCTGGCAGCGCACCGTGGCAGCCAGCAGAGCCTCTGGGCGTGAGGTGCTGACGATCACTCCGGAGTTTGGGCCGCCGCCGTACATGCACACGCACCCCGCGTCCGGCGAACCGCTCGTCGATACCTGGGCGGTCAATGTGTACGTCAAAAACTGGCTGACTGGTCGGCTTGCGTAGACAAACGATGCCAGACGCGGCGTAACTTCAGGAGCCCAACTCTCGTCAGGGCTCCTGACTCCCCACCACACACACCCCGACCATTATGCCGAAATTCTTTTCTTTCGCCTTGGCCTTTGCCGTCTTGCTGATCGCCGGCTGCGGCGGCACGCGCACCATCGAAACACCCGCCGCCCCACCACCGCCCCCATACGCTGAAGCGCTCGGTGAATGGGCCTACCTCGCACCGGGTACACCTCAGGGCGACATCCGCGGAACCGTCACCATCCTCGAAGGAGCAGACGGGCTCGAAGGCTCCATGACGTTCGATTTCTTGATGGACCCTGTCCCCCTACGCAACGTCGTCTACGCGGACGGTACGATCTCGTTTGACAATACCGTCCAAGCCGGCCCGGGTCAGTTCATCGACACATCCACGGCCATGAGCATCACAGGTGACTCGGCCGAAGGCCAGATCGACGTCCCAGGCTTCGGCCAATTCCCGATCATGGCTGACCGCGTCGTAGAAGAAAGCGCTGCTGAGTAAACACGCGCAGGTCTACCACCCGAATCGTTGGGTGTCCCATCATTGGATGGCTGATCCGTCAGACTGGCGGGTCGGCCATCCATTTTTTGTGCCCCTTACGTCTGGGAGTATATCTCACGTCTGGAAGACCGTCGCGGCCCAGGAGAGGCCGGCACCGAAGGCCACGAGCGCCAGGGTATCGCCAGGCTTGAACCGGCCGGCTTCGTGGGCTTCGACGAGCGCGAGAGGTACGCTAGCGGCACTGGTGTTTCCGTAGTTCCCGACGTTCACGAAGACCTTCTCAGGGGCTAACCCTGCCTGTTTCGCAGCGAACTCGATGATGCGAGCGTTGGCTTGGTGTGGAATGAACAGATCGACATCATCGATGGTCAGGCCGGCTTTTTCGAGGGCCTGCTGGAGCGAAGAGCCCATGACGCGGGTGGCAAACTTGAAGACCTCTCGGCCATTCATTTGCAGGTAGTGCCGGCCGGCATCCACGGTCTCGTGCGTGGGCGGCTCGGCGATGCCACCACCGGGCATGATGAGATGCTCGGCACCGGCTCCGTCTGACCCGAGGACGTAAGAGAGCACACCGGTTCGTTCTTCGGTGGCGGTCAATACCACAGCGCCGGCTCCATCCCCGAAGAGGACGCACGTGTTGCGGTCGTCCCAGTCGAGCATGCGTGAGATCAACTCGACCCCTACCACGAGAACCTTCTCGCAGTCTCCAGCACGAATGAACCGGTCGGCCGTGACGAGTGCGTACACGAAGCCGGGGCACCCCACCACCATCGTCATGGCCCCGACGTTGGTGGCACCCAACTGGTCCTGCACCTGGCTCGACACCGGGGGCGTCAGGTAATCCGGGCTCGACGTGGCCACGATGATCAGGTCGAGATCGGCCGCGTCGACGCCGGCCATCTCCAACGCGGCGCGCGAGGCGTGGCTCGCCATGTGCGACGTATGCTCATCGTCTGAAGCGACGTGGCGTTCTCGGATGCCCGTCCGCTGTTGAATCCATTCATCGCTCGTCTCCACCCGTTCGGCAAGTTGATGGTTGGTGATGGTGGTCTCCGGGACATATTTGCCCCAGCCGGCGAGCTTTGCGTACATGGCGGTTGGTAACGGTGGAGGTGGGATAGAAGATGTGGAAGCAACGAGCCCAAGGGGCCGGAAGATAAGACGCC
>JBCDHV010000309.1:0-5352 GCA_038749615.1 Bacteroidota bacterium | reverse complement strand
TCGTAGTCTTCCATGATCACGAAATCGTCCCGGTAGCCACCGAGCCGGTCGAACGTGGCGCGGGTGAGGAAGAGCGATTGGTCGCCGCCTCGGCACCAGATGCGGTTGAAGCGGGTGAAATAGGCGTTGATGCTCAGGAGCCGGCTCGGGGAATCGAACGTAAACCGGTAGCAGCCGGCCAGGGCTCCGTCTTCGAGCGCGCTGAGGATGTCCGAGGCGTACGACGCCGGGGGCCGAGCATCGGCGTGAACGAAGTAGAGCACGTCGCCTGCGGACTGCTCGACGCCGACGTTCATTTGCGGCCCGCGCCCGCGCACAGGTGAAACCAGAGTCACCGCGCCGGCTGCACGAGCCACCTGGACCGAATCGTCGGAACTCCCCCCGTCTACCACGATGACCTCGGCTACGTGAGGCCCGCCGTGTTCGATCAGTGCGGGGATGAGCTGCTTCAGGTTGCCGGCTTCGTTCAGCGCGGGGACGATGACGCTGATGCGGCGGTTGGTTGCCATGCGAGAAATGTACGCACTCCTGTGCTGTTCTCGAAGTGCATGTCCGGATTGCGGGGCTTTTTCCGCGATGATACATTGAGACACGGCGCTCATTCACGGGACACCACACACCCTTCCACCTCGGGGGTCAGGGATGGACACCTCCGCACCGGTTACAGATCTGCTCCAACGAGCAGGCGAAGGCGACGCAGAAGCCTTCAACGCATTGATGCCCGTCGTTTACGACGAGCTGCGCCGGCTTGCGCACAGCCGCCTCCGGCAGCAGTCGTCTTCGGACACGCTCAACACGACGGCCCTTGTGCACGAGGCCTACTTGAAGCTGATCCGGAATCCTTCCGATATCGACTGGCAGAACCGCCGGCACTTTTTCGCCATTGCCGCGCGGGCCATGCGTCAGGTGCTGGTGTCGTACGCGGTCATGAAGCGGGCGGCCAAGCGTGGAGCGGGCGTGCAAAACATTTCGCTGGACGACGCGCCCTTCGTCATGAGCGAACAACGCGCCGATGAACTCCTCGCCCTAGACGAAGCCCTCAAGCTTCTCCTCGAAACCAACGAGCGGCAGGGCCGCATCGTCGAGTGCCGGTACTTCGCCGGCCTCACCCTCGAAGAAACCGCTCAAGTGCTCGGCGTCAGTGTCCCCACTGTCACCCGAGATTGGCGTGTTGCCAAGGCCTGGCTGTACCGGGCGCTTCGGGGTGGATGAGCAGAGGGGCAGTCGTGTTGAGGAGTGGATGAGTGGTTATTTTTCTCCTGCATGGTTCGCGACTGTGGCCACGCATCCACTCATCCGCACGACCTCCCATCCACTCATCCATGCAGTTACAGCGTGTTCTCGAAATGGTTGAGCGGGCCTTCGAAGTGCCGGCGCAAGACCGGGCGGCATGGGTAGCTGAGGCCTGTGAGGGGGACGAGGCCTTGCGGGCCGAAGTGGAGGCGCTGCTGGCCGCCGATGCTGAGGCGGATGCGTTTTTGGAGCAGCCCGTGACGCATGCCGGCAGCATCCGAGAGGCGGCGGCTCTGCTGGCTGCTGAACTGCCGGCTGAGGGGAGGGCAGGGCCTTATCGGCTCTTGCAATCGCTAGGGCGTGGGGGGATGGGAACGGTGTACCTGGCTCAGCGAGACGATGGCGCGTTCGAGCAAAACGTGGCCGTCAAGATCGTGCGGCGCGGGATGGATACTGACGACATTCTGACGCGCTTCCGTACCGAGCGGCAGATCCTGGCCTCACTCCAACATCCAAACATCGCCCGGTTGCTCGATGGAGGGATGACTGCGGATGACCGGCCATACTTCGTCATGGAGTACGTCGAAGGCGTGCCGATCACCAGGTACTGCGACGAGCACCGGTTGTCGATTGACGAGCGGCTCAGGTTGTTTGCGACAGTCTGTGGAGCGGTCCAGTATGCCCACCAAAACCTGATCGTCCACCGGGATCTCAAGCCCGGCAACATCCTCGTCGCCGACGATGGCACGGTGAAGCTGCTCGACTTCGGCATTGCCAAGCTGCTGGATCCGGACTTTGGAGGTGCAGAAGCCCGCACACGGACCGAAATGCGCGTCATGACGCCGGAGTACGCCAGCCCGGAGCAAGTGCGCGGCAACGTACTGACGACGGCCTCGGACGTGTATACCCTGGGCGTGCTACTCTACGAGCTGCTCGCCGGCCGCCGGCCCTACGACCTGCCGAGCCGGCTTCAGCACGAGATCGAGCGGGTGATTTGCGCCGAGGATCCTGCACGCCCCAGTACGGCCGTCAAGCGCGTCGTCACGCTCCGCCGGCGCGACGGAACCACCGAGACCGTCTCGCCAGACACGATCAGTGAGCGCCGGAATATGCCGCCTGACAGCCTGAAGCGCCGGCTCGGTGGCGACCTCGACACCATCGTCCTCAAGGCGATGTCCAAGGAGCCGGCTCGGCGCTACGGTTCGGCCGAGCAGTTGGCCCAGGACGTGCGCCGGCACCTGGACGGCCTACCCGTCGAGGCGCGCCCGGCAACTGTCGGCTACCGGCTACGGAAGTTCGTCGAACGCCATCGCATTGGCTTCACGGCTTCGATGATCATCGTTGGACTGACGGTGGCGCTGCTGTCGACAACGTTTGTTCAACAGCGCCGGACTGAAGCCGCTTTGCTCCGCGCCGAAACCGAAGCCGAGACGAGCCGGCGGGTGGCCGAGTTCTTCGCCGGCTTCTTCCGGGCCGCAGACCCTCGCCAAGCCCAGGGCGATACGCTCACCGTGTACGACGTACTCGACATTGGCACCCGTCGGATCGACGCCGAACTGGCTTCCGAGCCGAACGTGCGTGCCGGTATGTTGCTCACCCTCGGGGATGTCTACCAGAGCATGGGCGAGGCCTCGACGGCCCTCCCGCTCGTCGATTCTGCCCTCGCGGTCTTGGGGCGCGTCGGGGATGCCGGCACGCGCCGAGCCGAGGCGTTGCGTCTCAAGGCTGCGCTGCTGCTGGCCGCAGACAGCGTCGGCATGGCCGTCGATCTAGCCGAAGAGGCTGTCGATTTGAACCGGGCGCTCGGGAATCAAGGTAGGGCTGGTCTTCCCGCCAGTCTCAGCACCCTCGCTGATGCGCTGAGTGTAGCTGGCCAGGACAGCCTGAGCGAGCGTATGTATCTCGAAGCCCTAGAGATTGTTGAGGGGCGTAGTCCGGTGGACTCTCTGTACCGAGCCCGCCTGCAAAGCAATCTCGCCATTCTGTACCGCGATATGGGGCGCTATGATGAGGCTGCTGCAGAGCTTGGAGAAAGCATCCGGGTGCGCCGCCGGCTCCTGGGTGAACGCCACCCGGATCTGGCATCTGCCGTCACGAACCTAGGGGCCATTCAGTACGCCCTCGGCGAGTACGAGGCCTCGATCTCCTCGCTGCAGGAAGGGCTCAGACTGCGCCGAATGACTTTGGGCGAAGCGCATCCGGATGTCATCATGTCGATGAACGATGTAGGAGCCGTACTCTACCAGCTTCAGCGGTACGGCGAGGCTGAGTCGATCTTCCGCGAAACGCTGCGTTTGCGCCGGGACGTTTTCGGGGACGAGCACCGAAGTGTGGCACAGAGCCTGAACAACCTGGCCTCGCTACTGCGCCAGACAGAGCGATTGCCAGAATCCGAGCTGGCCTATCGAGAGGCGCTGGAAGTTTACGAGGGCGTCTACGGGTTGGAGCACCGGCTGAGCGCTTTGGCTACGCACAATTTGGCCCGCGTGGTTGCCGAGCAAGGCCGGGAGGGGGAGGCCGAGCAACTGTTCGAGTTGGCTCTGGCTCTGCGCCGGCAGGTGCTACAGCCCCGGCACGACGATCTTGCTACCTCGCTTTCCGACTTTGGCTATTTCCTGCTCAACACCACGCCATCTGATCCAACCCGAGCCGAGCCGTTGCTGCGCGAGGCGGTCCAGATTTACACGTCAACGCTGGGCCCAGACAACTGGCAAGCGCTCAGAGCCCAGAGCCGACTTGGCCGTGCCCTCGTCCAACAAAACCGCCTCTCCGAAGCCGAACCCCTCCTCCGCAACGCCGCCAACCAACTAGCCGTCCAGCGAGGCCCTGATGATCCGGTGGCTCAGGAGGCCAGGGCAGCGGTCCGAGAATTAGGCGATGGATGATGTGGCAAGTGTTGCATGGTGGCAGTGTGGCAATCATCTTCAGCCACACAGCCACACAGCCACACAGCCACACAGCCACACAGCCACACAGCCACACAGCCACACAGCCACACTTATTTCGCAGGTGTTGCAGAGTGGCAGATGTGGCAATTAGCTAGCCGTCAACCACCCAACCACCCAACCACCCAACCATGTACCAAGCCGATATCCTCAACGATCAACACGTCATCGTAACCGGTGGGGGAACAGGGTTGGGGCGTGCCATGGCCCTCCGGTTTGCCGAACTGGGTGCCAAGGTGACCATTTGCGGCCGGCGCGAGGAGCCATTGGAGAAAACCGTTGCCGACATCCGCGAAGCCGGCGGGGCAGCCGAAGGCATCTCCTGCAACATCCGAGACCAGGAAGCGGTCGAGGCGTTCGTCGCTGACGCTGAGGAGCGGCAAGGCCCCGTGACTCGGCTCGTCAACAACGCGGCCGGCAACTTCCTCGCCGAGGCGGACACGCTCTCGCCCAATGCCTTTGACGCAGTCGTAAAAACCAACCTCTACGGCACCTTCTACGCCACTCAGGCCTGCGGCCGGCGCTGGATCGAGCGCGAGACGCCAGGCGTCGTCCTGTCCGTCTCCACCACGTACGCCGAGACCGGTAGCGCCTTCGTCTTGCCGAGCGCGGTCTCGAAGGCCGGCATTATGGCCCTCACCAAATCGCTGGCGTCCGAATGGGGTGTGTATGGGATTCGCCTGAATGCCGTCGCCCCTGGTCCTTTCCCAACGAAGGGCGCGTGGAGCCGGCTCGTTCCGAAAGAAATCGAAGAGCAGATGCGCAAGCGCGTGCCTCTGGGCCGCGTCGGCGATCCGCGTGAACTCGCTGATTTCGCCGTCTTCATGCTCACCGACCTCAGCGCTTACATGACCGGCGAGCATGTCATTTTTGACGGCGGCGAGATGAACTTCATGGCCGGCCAGTTCAACGATTTCGCCCGTCTGGACCGCGAACAGGTCAAGATGATGTTCGCGATGATGCGAGGGTAGGGTCGCTTTGCTCTTGTGGCAGGTGTTGCAGAGTGGCAGATGTGGCTGTGTCGCTCCTTATTCCTGCTCCATCTGCCACCTTGCAACATGGCCACACTTGCCACAAGAGCGAAGCGAAAACCGTGAGCAGAGCGAACCCCCGCTTAACCAACAGACCGGTAGAGGTGTGCATTGCTGCGGAGACGGCTGAAGCAGACGCTCGG
>JBCDHV010000308.1:0-5364 GCA_038749615.1 Bacteroidota bacterium | reverse complement strand
GCTTTCAGCGTAGTCGAAGCCGACCATCAGCGACTTCCACACGCGATAGACGAGTTGAAGGCGAAGGACCGATTCGTCGGCAAACAGATCGTCTGGGTCGTCCACGTCGAACCGGTCGTAGACGAAGCCGGCGTAGAAGGGAAGGACAGGGGAGCGAGTGCGGAAGTCGGCATGAAACCACCCGTTGTTGCGGCTGGTCCAGAGCCCTTCGTACGATACCGTACCATCGAACCGCCGGCCAATCCGGAAGTCGACGGAAAGGTGAAGCCCAAGATCAGGCCCCTCCTGGGCAGTGAGTTCGTTCCGCTTGCTATTGAAAGCCCGCACGGAACCGATGCGTGACAAGTTGAGGTCCACGTTGCGCCGGCGTTCGATTTCGTAGAGGCCGTCGAAGTAGCCAGGCAGGTATTCACTGCCCAGTAGCCGCTGCTCGAACCGGGCTTCGAGAAAGCCTTGCCCCTGAAGATCGCTCTGCCCCAGGATGCCCAGGCCGGCCCCCGCACCATGCCCAGCGATGCCTGTGACATATCCGTACGCCGTGTAGTCGATGCCTCCTCGCTGCGCGAAGGGGAGCCCGAGGTCAACACTCAAAAGGCGCAAGGCACCTTCGTCCGTCCCAAACGGCACGGGAGAGCCCGGGGCCACATCTGAGATCTCTGGGACGAAGTACGGCGCACCGGGTACGGTTGCGTTGACGAGCCGGCCTCGTTCAGCCAAGTCCCCCGCAATCTGGACGCCAATGGAGAGCCCGCTCCAGGTGCGGAGGCCACGGCCGGCTGCTGGCTGGTAGGCCACCCGTGCCGCGTACATCTCAGAGGCAATGACACTCGAATACAGCCCCTCGAACCGCCACTTGGGCGAAACGAAGCCCACGCGAAGGCCACGCTGGGGATCGTCCAGGCTCAGCGTGTTGCGGTACAGGTTAACGATCTGCCCATAGCCGATACGCTCGCCCCTGAGTTCGCCGAACCGGCCCGTCCAGCCGGCTTCCCCTTTATTGCCATACGAGAGATAGCGAAGGATACTGACGAAATCGGCGACCCGGTCGAAGTCTTCCTCGCGCTCGTCGAGGTCTGGAATGTTGTAGCGCAGATTGAGAAGCAGGCCCCCTGAGAGCCGGCCCTGTGCGGCCTCGGGCATGAAGCGTAGCGCCAGGAACGTCTCGCGCGTGCCCTCTCCGTTCTCGATGCGTGCTAGACCGGCCCCGACACCAAACCGATAAGCGATCTCGGTGGAGTCGGGCTCGGGCCGGCTGTACGATTGTCCGGCTACGTCGAGGGTCAACGCGATAAGCAAGAGGCAAACAAGCCGCATGGAGGGCAAGAATCGGGCTAAGACCGGTGGCTTACGCTTTGATTTTGAGCCTAAGGCTAGACGTAATAAAAACTTGTGACTTGATCGAGGTGCGGTTCAAGAACAGACCAAACACCAAAAACCAAGTATAAAACACGGCTCACCATGTCCCAATACACGTTTCGACACGTCCTGGCACTCGTTATCGGGCGGTAGGGGCGTGCTGGTGGGGGAAGTTACGGTCAGTTCGCGGCTAGGCCTGCCGGCCGGCATTTTACCAACCTGATCCAAACGGACCCTCTCATGAAACGGACTTTCACACACCTCCTCACGCTCTTCGCCCTCATGATCGCGACCAGCGCCTGCTCAGACGATCTCGTGCAAGCGCCGGCTGAAGCCGAACCCGACACGATCGAGTCCATCGACGATGTTGCCTTCCTGCAGGGCGAATGGGGCGGTACGCTAGAATACCTCGACTACACGAGCGAGCGGCGCGTCTCCTTGGCCGTTGACGTGAACATCACCCGCGGCCAAGGCGAGGCCGGCGACCCACAGTTTTCTGTGAGAATGATCTTCACCGAGCCGGATGGCCGGAAGGTAGGCGGTACCAGCTTGTTCGCCGTCCCTGAGTCGGGGATCGTCGACTACAACGGTGATCGCTGGACGGTCGATTCCTTCACGGAAATCCGCAACGTGCCCGAGCTCGTCATGAGTACCTTGGGCCAGGACGATAACCGCGCCGCCACGATCCGCACGACCGTTCGCCTCGAAGACGGCGAGCTGACGATCCGCAAAGACGTCCAGTACACCGGCGAGACGGATTACATCAACCGCAACGTGTTCACGCTCGAAAAATAGGTAGACGGTTGGCAGGTAGGTTGGTGGGCAGAGGACCCCATCCCCGTTCTCTACCCACTTGCCGGCCCAGTGGCCAGACCCTGCGCACAGGCGGCTTTTTCTTGAAGCTTTTCCTCAGCCGTCTCTGCTCCACCGCGAACTGGGATCTTTTCCCAGCCCCAGCGTCTGCATGGTCACCACCACTACCCTCCCCACTTCAACGTACACAGCCCTTCTTCTATGGAAAAGCTTCGCCTCGGCCTCGAATGGTTTCTAAACCCTGACCACGTTCCCATCCTGATTGCACAGGAAAAAGGATGGTTCGAAGAGGCCGGAATCGATCTCGAACTCATCGAGCCCAAAGAACACTTCGACGCCATACACGAAATCGAGGCCGGCAACATGGAGGCGGCGGTCACCGAGCCGATTCACCTCGTGGAAGACCGGGCCAAGGGTGAGGCCGTGATCGGCTTCGCGCGCTTCCTGCACACCAATGGGGGCGTGATGTACCTCAACGGCAAAGGCATCGAACGGCCGGCAGACATGGCTGGCAAGCGCGTGCAGTATCCGGGCGCGCCGGGCCCTGGCGGCAAGGCCATCGTCCGCACCATGATCGAGGCCGACGGCGGGCCGGCTGATGCTGAACTGACGGCCGTCAACAACAGCTTCTATCACACGGACGCCCTCGTCGAAGACAAGGCCGATGTAGCGACGTTGATCTTCTACAACTTCGAAGTCATCGAAGCCCGTGGACGCGGGTTTGACGCCGGCTACTTCGCCCTGAAAGACTGGGGCGTGCCTGATTTCTGCCAGCTCATTCTGATCACCTCGCCGAAGATGCTGGAAGAGAAGCGCGAGATGCTGCAGGCCCTCGTCCGCATCATGCGCCGCGGCA
Organism: Bacteroidota bacterium; assembly: GCA_038749615.1. GTDB lineage: Bacteria > Bacteroidota > Rhodothermia > Rhodothermales > DATKEJ01 > JBCDHV01. The sequence goes on along the minus strand of JBCDHV010000308.1, from coordinate 2,339 downwards.
TCGATTACCTGCACGAGAACCCCAAGGAAGCGCTAGCGATCTACGACCAGCGCACGGGAGCGTATTCCGAAAGCGAGATCGGTGCGCGCATCTTTGACGCCACCGTGCCGTGCTTCGTCAACGATTTCACGATGAGCACGGACTACTACCAGCAACTCCAGGCCTGGATGCACAGCACGGACCAGATCGAGCAGACCGTCGACGACGACGCCTTCTGGACGAACGAACTGGCACTCTGAGCCGGCTCGCGAAACCGGCGCGTGAACGTGACGGAGATGCCATCTCCTGAAGGTGGCATCTCCGCTAAGTAGGTTGGGTGGTGCACTGAAAATGTGCCTTCTCCCTGTACCGCGGTCTATGGATACCGGCGTGCTCCTCTGTTAGGTTAATTGTGGACCTCCCCATGCGGCCACTGACTGATCTGTTAACCAACCTGCATGGGGATATATATGCCGAAATTAGACGGCAAACGTGTGGCGATTTTGGCCACCAATGGATTCGAAGAGGTTGAACTGACCGAACCAATGACGGCGCTCAAGGAAGCCGGCGCCCAGGTCCACGTCATCGCACCAGAGAGCGGCACGATCCGAGCATGGGATCAGGATCACTGGAGCGGCGCAGTGAACGTCGACCTCACCCTTTCTGAAGCTCAGGCAGACGACTACGACTCGCTGGTCTTGCCGGGCGGAGTGATGAACCCGGACACGCTCCGCACCAACGCGGACGCCATCGCATTCATCGAGGCGTTTTTTGAAGCCGGCAAACCCGTGGCCTCAATCTGCCACGGGCCCTGGCTGCTCATCGAAGCTGGCGCTGCGAAAGGCCGGCGGCTGACGTCGTATCCCTCGATCAAAACCGACCTGATCAACGCCGGAGCTGAGTGGGTGGACGAAGACGTCGTGGTCGATCAAGGCCTCGTCACGAGCCGGAATCCCGGCGACCTGCCGGCCTTCATCGGCAAAGTCATCGAAGAGACGCGTGAAGGCGTCCACGAGGCGCAGCGCGAGCAATTCGTTGCGGCGTAGTGCCATCCCGTGTGCTCCTTCCCTGCCCAGCCGTTCACATCCGACCATTCATCACATCCAATCATTCAACAGAACGATTCTATGACTGGCTATTCCACAGGAACCCGAGTTAAATGGAAATGGGGCAACGGCCACGGTTACGGCGAGGTGCAAGAGCGCTTCACCGATGACGTGGAACGCACCATCAAAGGCAACACCGTGAAGCGCGAGGCCTCTGGCGACGAGCCGGCATACCTGATCGAGCAGGAAGACGGAGATCACGTTCTCAAGTCGCACTCCGAGGTGCAGAAAGCGTGACGGACCACGGGCCGGGCAACTGGGGGAGCTATCAGGAGCGGATGTTGTCTGCTGGATCTAGCTGCTCGGTCCGTTGGGTAGTCTGGTGCCTATGCGAGCTCTAATCCTGCGGTACATCGAAGAACTGCGCGCCAGTTACTGGTTCATCCCGGCCATCATGTGCGTGGGAGCCACTGTGCTGGCCGTAGGGATAACAGAGATAGACCGGCGGGTTGCCGCAGAATGGATCGACGCCGTTCAGTGGCTCTTTCCGAACAAACCGGAGGGTGCCCGAGCCGTGCTCTCGACCATCGCCGGCTCGATGATCACCGTGGCAGCCACCACGTTTTCGATCACGATCGCGTCCGTCACGTTCGCGTCGGGGCAATTTGGCCCTCGGTTGCTCAACAATTTCCTGCGTGACCGTGGCAATCAGGTCGCGCTCGGTACGTTCATCGCGACGTTTCTGTACTGCTTGCTCGTGCTACGCACCGTCCGGAGCGCTGACGAGGGAACGGTTGAGAGTGGAGAGGCTCTGGGTGCTTTCATCCCCAACCTGGCGATCCTGCTCGGCCTTCTGCTGGCCGTGTTCAGCATTGGGGTGCTGATCTTTTTCTTCCACCACGTCCCCAGGTCCATCCTGATCTCGAACGTCGTGGCCAATATCGGCGGCGATCTCGATCGGAAAATGGAGGATCTGTTTCCTCAGGCCATTGGCGAGCCCGCCAGCGAGGTAGCTCGCCGCGAACCTGAGCCCGAATGGACGCACGCTGCATTCGTGCAAGCTGAAAAAGCCGGCTACCTCGAAAGCATAGATGAGGCAGGGCTAGTCGAGACCGCGCGGACGTGGGACGCCACGTTCCGGCTGGCGTACAGGCCTGGAGATTTCGTGAGCGCCGGCCAGCCGCTCGTCTGGGTCGTGCCGGCGGCCGTTGCCGAGCAGGTGACCGATAAGGTGCAAGACGCGTTCGTGTGGGGCAACCAGCGGACGCCGCTTCAGGACATCGTTTTTCTATTCAACGAGCTCATCGAAATCGC
>JBCDHV010000307.1:0-5369 GCA_038749615.1 Bacteroidota bacterium | reverse complement strand
CCAAACGGGCAGGGAGAAATTGAGCAGAAGCGTGGCGTACACTTCGCGCGGAGATGAAGCCTCGACCCCAAGCGCCTGCATCACCACGTAGCCTAGCGGAGCCAGAATGGCGAACAGCAGGACGATGTCGGTCAGATACGCTCCGATGCGTCTGAGTAGCATAAGGGGCCGCGGAGAAGGCGAAACGTGCGGAACGCCTCCGTATTCGAGCCCAGCCGGAAAACGTTGCGGCGGGCTGCCCTTCCCCTTCACTGGCGCAGCCGGCGGAGAGCTTCTTTGCCGGACACACTCGACGGGTTGAGAGCAAGCGAGCGTTCGTAGGCGGCGATGGCTTCTTCTGTGCGGCCGGCTAGGGCCAAGGCCTCGCCGAGGCTGTCGTGGACGTTCCACGAGCCGGGATAGGCGCGGGCGTTGTGGTCGAAAAAGAGCAGCGCCATCCCGACGTTGTCTTCTTCGAGGTGGTGGTAGCCCGTCGCGTTGATCAAGCCTTCGTGCATCAGGCCGGAGGAGCGGGCGAGCGTGAGCGCTTCGTCGGCTCGGGTCTGAGCCGTCTCGGGCTGGCCGGCTTCCAAGAGCCCCCCGGCCTCCGCGAGCAAGTCGGACATCGCGCTGTAGTTTGGGACGCGCTCGAACGTGGCGGGATCGGACGAGAGGACGTAGAACGCCACAGACCCGGCGGGATCACGCCCGAAGAAGAGTTCTTGCTCGCCGTCGGCGCGGACGAAGACATCGGGCTCACGGGTAGGGTGGTAACGCGCGTCTCGCAGCACGAGGCCCGAATCCGCGACGGAAACGAATCGGACGTTGTACGGCGTCCAGGCCCCCTGCTCGAAATCGGCCTCCGTACACGTCGTGCAGAACGTGCCAAAGGCGTACGCGCCCGCGTACTCATCCAGATCGCGCCCGGCCGTTGGAAGCGCCTCAGCCACGAGCGGGGCCACTGCTCGTGCGTCGAAAAACGCCTCGACGACGGCTTCGCGAACGCGCCCGAAGAACCGCACGGGGCCGCCGCCGGCCTCGCCATTTCGGTTCGTTACCATGAAGATGCCGACGTTCTCTTCGGTCAGCACCTCCATCACGGTCTTGTAGCCGAGCATGCTGCCGCCGTGCCCGACGGTCCGTACCGCCTCCGCGTTGTCATTGTCGGGCAGGGGGGGGAACTCCCAAAGCCCGTGGGTGACGCCGGTAAAACGCGGATGCGGCCGAAACTGGGGAGCAAGGACGGACGCTGCGGTCCCCGTGGAGAACAGCCGCTTCCCATCGGCCGTGGCACCGCCGCCCGTGAGTGCTTCGAGGAGCCGGCCCATGTCAGCCGGCGTCGCATCAATAGACGATGCCGGCGTCGTGACGTACACCTCGTACGGTTGCGCTACGAAGCGCTCCTCGGCCCAACCATATCCGACGGCCAAATCAGCCAGATGATCATCGTCGGCCTCGACGAACGAATTGTCCATACCGAGCGGCTCGAACATTACCGTGTGCATGGCCTCGGCGTAGGATTGGCCGAGCGCTTTGCCGAGCACGAGGCCGGCGAGCGAAATGCCGTAGGTGTCGTACCGGAAGCGCTCGCCCGGTGGAGCCGTCCGGCGCAAGTTGCCGGCTTCGAGAAACGTTTGCAAGCTTGGCCGCATCGCCTTGCGTTCATCGAGCGGCCGGTCCAGCTCCCACACATGCCGGCCGAGCCCAATCTGGTCGAACCCGCCGGTGTGCGTAATCAAGTGCTCCACCGTCACCGGCCCTTGCGCGCCATACGCATCGACGATCCCGGACACGTAGGCCGATACATCGTCGTCCATCCCCAAGTATCCCGCATCGACGGCTGCCGCGACAGCAAGCCCCGTCAGTGCCTTCGACACCGACCCGATCCGAAACAACGTTCGATCTGGATCGACGGGCTGGTTGGTCTCGACATTTGCGAGGCCATACCCCCGCTTGATGAGCGTCCGCCCATCTTTGACGACGACGACAGCCGCGCCCGGCTGGTGCGTTGCCGCCATTTCTTCCTCCAGAATCTGATCGATTCGCTCGACCAAGCCGGCGGGCAGTTCCGGCCCGTCTTGCGCGCATGCCGGCGCAGCCAAAAACCACAGAACGAACAACAAGGCCCAGCGCATAGCGAAAGAGATAACAGAGGCAACAAAAACGAACCGCCTCCGCAACGAGCCAAGCCAGGGCAGAGATGCGCCCGCGCGCTGAACGTCTCACAGATGTTGTGAACGTCTCGTCTGTCAACCAGAACGGGCAGCCGCTTGCGCGCGGAGCGCCGGCCCCCCTCCAAGTGAAGCCCCATTCGCGACAAATGCGGCAGCTCCCTGCGCATGTCTACCCCGTGACGTTCAAGGTGAAAACCCACTCGCACAGAGTCCGCATCCCACTTCACGTGGCTACGCCGTGGCGCCCATAGCGAAGGCCCAGTTGCAGTAAAAGCCGGCCCCGCCCAGTCCACCCCCAGCCAAACCCAACACACTCCTGCTCCCTTCCCCCTTCATCCTTAATCCTTCCCCCTTCACCCCCCAAGCAACCGCCGCACCTCCGCCACACGCGTCCTTCCCACCGGCAGTTCTTCACCTGACGCGAGCGTCACCGCATACCGACTACCCTCGCGAGCATGCAACGCCGTAATGTCACTGAGACGGATGAGGTAGGCACGGTGGATACGAATAAAGCCGGCGGGCAGTACGGACAGGAGCTTGTCGAGCGGTTTCCGGTGGGCGTAGACGGTGCCATCGTGCAGCACCAATTCGGCGTACGAGCCGGCGGCCCGGACGTAAGCGATCGTGTCGATACCGATGAAATGGATGCGGCCGGCCGTGCGCACCGGCAGCGCCGTAGCCGGGTGCTCAGGCCGCGCGCCGCGAAGCCGCTCGATGGTTTTCCGCACCCGCTCTGCTCCGAATGGCTTCCCGATAAAGTCCAGCACGCCAATCTCGAACGCCTCCAACGCCCGGTCCGTGTGCGCCGAGACGACGACCGTATGAAACGCCTGTGCTGCCGAGTCGGCCAGGAGGTCAAAGCCGTCCAATCCGTTCAAGTTCAAGTCGAGAAAGACCACGTCCACGGTTTCTTTCGCGACACGGATCTCAGCTTCATCCAGCGTTGCGCACCGCTCGATCCGTGTCCACATCGTCCCGCCCTCTTGCCGCAGCAACCGCTCCAGGCGCTGAGCAATTACGAGCTCGTCTTCGACGATCAGGACGTTCACAGTTGGGTCGTGGTTGGGTGATTGGACAGGCTTAGCTGGTGATCCAGGTGATGCTGGTTACCCATTCGCCGTTTTTCTTGCCGGCGCTCAATGACCAGCGTCCGGGCGTGCTCTCTTCGAGCCGGGCGCGGACATAGCGTAAGCCACCGCCTTCCGCGCGGGTTCTGCGCCGTGTGCCGGCCAGCGGCGTCCGCAGCGTGAGCATTCGGGAGGTTCCGGTGACGATTTCGCGCAGCGTGAAGACGACCGAGCCGGGCGGATAGGCATTGTGGGTCACGGCGTTCTCGACGAGCGTATGCAGGACGGCCGGTGGGATGGGTGTTTCAGGATTGACTCCAGCGTCATCCAAGGTGAAAGAGATGCCACGCCGCAAGCCCATCACGTCGAGATGCGCCCGGCAGAGCGCGAGTTCGCGGCGCATCGGGATGAGGGATTCGCCGGAGACCTCGGAGAGCGTGCGCAGCTCGCCGGCTGCCGCTTCGAGCGCGCGTGCACCAGTCTGCGGATCCGTCTCGACCCACTCCATGATCGAGGTGAGCGTGTTCATAAGAAAGTGAGGCTGTAGCTGCTTTTTCAGTAACTCGGCCTCCAACCGTGCCGCCGACGCGAGCGCGTGTTCATGCTGCCGGCGTGCCTCCCTCGTTTGCAAGCCGAGGGAGGTGAGCAGCCCGGCGAGCAGCACGCCGAACGCAGGGAAAAAGAGCCCTTCCATGAAGTCGAGCTGGGTAATTCCGAGCGTCACTAAACAAGTCAAGACGCCACCAAACGCCCACCGCGCTCCAGCGGCCTCTTGCCAGACGGCCCACGCCGTGACGCCGGCGGCGAAAACCAAGGCCCACGTAAACGCAGCGAACGTTCCGGTCTCGTGATCGGATAGAAAAACGACCGGTGCGAGTACGCCGGCTGCTGTTGACGCGAGAATCACTGCTTGCTTGGGGACCTCGAATTGTGAGGTGAAGGTTCCGACCAGTAGGAATCCTACGATGCAGGTCAGCGCCTCGATGGTACGTAGCCGAACGGCGTGCCAATCGTACGGATAGACGGCGAAATGCCGCCATCCCTCGGCTAGCAGCAGTGCCGCGACGGCGATGCAAAGTAGCGCCGTTAGGAGATAGGGAAGACGCCGGCGGTCGGCTGCGAACAGGGCGAGGTAGTAGAGCGCCACGAGCACGAACGCCCCCAAAAACACGAGCGGCAGACCGACCGCGCGGAAGGGCTCCGCGCTCAGAGCGGTGTAGTCGCCGACTTCCACCTCTAGCCGCAGGTCGCTCGTTCCCGCTGGCCGGTGAAACGACGACATCCGCAGCGCCACCACGTGCCGGCCCGGCATCGACAGGGAATCCGGAATTCGATGCAGCGCATCAAGGGGCCCCACGTGCTCGCTCGACGCGTCCGTTCCCACGCGGCCGGCCTGCCCGATGAGGACGCCATCCCAGTACACCTCCCGGGCCACGAGCCCGGCCGTCCCGATGCCCAGGGTTTCCACGGCCTCGGTGTCTAGGCCGGTGTCTATGTCCAGTCTGATCCACAGGATGGCCGGCGCATCCGGCACGTCCCGAATGAATGCTCGCTTCCACTCAGAATCATCCCACGCCGGCTCGCTCCACCGGACATCATCGCCGACTTGGTACCGGACCGTATCCGCCGGCACGCCTGCGAGCAGCAGCAAGGACAGGAGAATCATGACGCGAGATCAGAAGGAAGGCAGTCCGCACGACAAACCAAACGGACCCACACCCCACACAGCTACAGCCCACGTTCACTCGTCTTCAATCGTCACCGCCGTCCCATACGCAAGCATTTCCGCCGCGCCCGACATCACGACGGAGGTCGCGATGCGCACTGAGACCACGGCGTTGGCTCCGAGCGCCTCCGCATCGGCCATCATGCGTTCGAGCGCTTCTTCCCGGCTGTCTTCCAGGAGCTCCCCATACGCCTTGATCTCCCCACCAACGATATTCTTGAACAGCGCTCCCACGTCCTTCCCGACATGCCGTGCCCGGATCGTGTTGCCCCGAACGAGGCCGTGAGTGAGCACGATAGTCTTGCCGGGGATAGTCGGCGTAGTGACGATCATCATGGTGGTGAAGCGTTGGGTTCGGTGGATGAATCACAGACGATACGAATGCCGGCATCCTACGTCACGCCCGCCGGCTTGGTTACGGTG
>JBCDHV010000306.1:0-5403 GCA_038749615.1 Bacteroidota bacterium | reverse complement strand
GCCTCGTCAGACCCGAAGGCCATGCCCCGCTCGAAGAGCGCGTACTGCAACCCCATCACCCCGAGCCCAATCGGCCGGTGGCGAAGATTTGAACGCCGTGCAGCGTCCGTCGGGTAGAAGTTGAGGCCGATCACGTTGTCGAGCGCCCGGACCGCCACACGGATCGTCTCGCGCAGCAGCGCATGATCTAGGCTTCCGTCGGGCTTGAGGTGCCGGTTCAAGACCACCGAGCCGAGGTTGCAGACGGCCGTCTCGTCGGCACTCGTGTTCAAGGTGATCTCGGTGCACAAGTTAGACGAATGCACCACGCCGGCGTGGTCCTGCGGGCTGCGGACGTTGCACGGGTCCTTGAACGTCATCCACGGGTGCCCTGTCTCGAAAAGCATCCGAAGCATTTCCTTCCAGAGGTCGATTGCAGGGAGTTGCCGGCCCCACAACGCGCCGGCCTCGACGAGCGCTTCGTACTGCTCGTAGCGTGTGCGGAACGCCTCGCCGTAGAGCCCGTGGAGGTCGGAGACGTCGCTGGAGCGGAACAGCGTCCACGTCTGCCGGGCCTCCATCCGCTGCATGAACAGATCCGGGATCCAGCAGGCCGTGTTGAGGTCGTGCGTCCGGCGGCGTTCGTCGCCTGTATTCCGGCGGAGCTCGAGGAAGTCGAAGATGTCGTTGTGCCAGACTTCGAGGTAGGCGCACCCCGAGCCGGCCCGCTTGCCGCCCTGGTTGACGGCGACGAGTTGATCGTTGTGCAGCTTCAAAAACGGGACGACGCCCTGGCTCTCGCCGTTGGTCCCCTTGATGTGGCTGCCCGTCCCGCGCACGGCCGTCCACGACCCGCCGAGCCCGCCGGCCCACTTCGAGAGGAACGCATTTTCGGCAATCCCGCGGTACATGATCGACTCGATGGAGTCGTCGACTTTGTAGAGGTAGCACGAGGACAGCTGCGAGCGGAGCGTGCCGGAATTGAAGAGCGTCGGCGTCGACGAGCAGAAGCGGCGGTCCTTGTAAAGCCCGTAGAGTTCAAGGACGCGCGCCTCGCGGTCGCCGGCCTCGTCGAGCATCAGCCCCATCGACACGCGCATCCAGAAGAACTGCGGCGCTTCCAACCGCCTCGGAGCGTCGCCCGTTTTATCGACGAGCAGGTAGCGATCATACAATGTTTGCGCACCGAGGTAATCGAAGTCGAGATCGGCCATTGGATCGAGCGCTGCGGTCAGCTTCTGAAGGTCGTACTCCAAGAGCCGGGGACTCAGGCGCTCAATCTCGATCGCACGGCGCAAATACGGCTCGAAGGCCCGTTCGTGGCACGCCTTGAGGCCGGCGAGACCGTCGCGCTTCAAGTCCCACCCGATCGTCTCCTCGTAGATGTAGCCCAGCAAGATCCGCGCGGCGAACCGGGCGAAGTCGGCATCGCGTTCCAGAAGCGACTTTGCGTTCAGCACGACGGTCGTCTGCAGGTCTGCCCGTGAAATGCCGTGCCCCACACTTCGACGCAGGTGTCGTTCGATCTCCGTCTCACTCAAACACAAATCCAGCCCAACCGACGCGATCCGAATCCGCTCACGTAGTTCCTCGCCATCCCACAGCGTCGACGTGCCGTTGGCCTCCGTGACCTCAATGAGGGCCACTTGATCGTCTACCGGCACCGACTGCGTGCTCCGGTACACGGCCCGCTCGGCCCGGTAGGTGATGTAGGACTCGGCCACGCTGGTGTAGCCGGCGAGCAACAGCTCTTCCTGCACGAGATCCTGGACCGTTTCGATGGGGACGTAGCTCAGGCCGAGCACCGCCGCCCGCTCGGTCACGCGGAAGGCCACCTCCTCGGCCGGCGCGGAGTCGAGCCCGCGCGACAGGAACGCCTTGCGAACGGCCACCTCGATCTTGGCCGGATTCCAAGCCACGACCTGCCCGCTCCGGCGAATGAGCTGCAACGCCCCCACGGCCGGCATGGGGATGGCCGGTGCCACCTCCTGTGCCCGGTGCATGACAAGGGCCTTGGCGACCTCGACGGACCCGACGCTCAGAAGCGATGCTTCAGCGAGCGCCACGACTTCCGCAAACGTGAGGTGCGCATCGGCCGGAAGGGTCTCCAATTGGCCGAGCACCCCGCCCACGATGCGCTGCAGGAAAGGGGCTAGCGTCTTGGTATCGGTCGTCTGGCCGTCGGCGACACGCGCAGATGTCCATGCCTGTGCCACGAGAAGGACAAGGCGTTTCGGATCGAAGCGGACGTGTTGCCCCTCTTCACGGATGAAGAGGAGCCGGCCGGCCGTGTCGGGGTTTGCGTCGCGGCTGGCGTTGAGGTCAGCGACGAGCGCGTCGATGTCGAGCGCTGGGCGGTCGGCCGGTGGGAGGAGGGTGGCGCGCTTGAGGTCAAGGTCGCGCACGAGGTCGGAGGTAGGGGTCCACATGGTGGGTCAGAGGGTGTCGAGGTGAGGAGCAGAGCAGGGCGGCGAGGAGCCAGAGACGGCTACAGTTCGTCGTCGTCAACGAGCGCGAGCGAGGAGGCCTTGCGGTATTCGGTGACGCGGCCCTCGAAGAAGTTCTGCTCCTTCTGGATGTCCATGAGTTCAGCCAGCCACGGGAGAGGATTCGTCTGGCCGGGGAAAAGCGGGTCGAGCCCAAGGCTTTTCATGCGCCGGTTCGAGATGTAGCGGACGTACCCGACGAACTCCTCGGCACTCAGGCCTACCCCAGCAACGGGCAAGCAGTCGCGGATGAACGCCTCTTCCAACCGCACGGCCTCGGCCATCAAGCCGACCAATTCGGCACGGAAGGCGTCGGTCCAGATATCCGGATTCTCAGCGCAAAGCTCAAGCAAGAGCCGGCGGAACACCTCGATGTGGTTCGACTCGTCGCGGAGCGTGTACCTGAACATCTGCCCGATGCCCGGGAATTTGCCCTGGCGGTACAGGCTCAGAACCATCCCGAAGAGGCCGTAGAACTGGGTTCCCTCCATGCATTGCCCGAACACGAACAGATTCTTGGCAAGAAGCTGCTGGTTTTCGAGGACGGTGAGGTCGAGATCCCGGCGGAGCGCGTGCGAAACGCGCGTGATGAAGGCATTCTTCTCGCGGATCGTCTCGATGTCCTCGAACATGGCCTCGCATTCGTGCGGGTTGATGCCCAGCGACGAGATCATGTAGAGTAGCGAATCGGCGTGGATGTTCTCTTCGTGCGCGTGCCGGCCGAGGACGAGCTTGAGTTCAGACGCTGTCACAAGTTCGCGAACGACGTGGAGGATGTTGTCGCCCACGATCCCTTCGGCCGCCGAGAAGTAGCCCATGGCCATCCGGATGATCCAGCGGTCGACGTCCGAGAGGTCGTCCCCGCGCCACTGCGCCGCGTCCTTGTGCATCGGCACGTCCTCGGGCTCCCAGTGGTTGGCCTTCATCGTCCGGTAGAGGTCGTAGGCCCAAGCGTAGCGGAGGGGGAGGAGATTGAACGCGAACGTCTCGCGCCCATTGATGACACGTTTGTTGGCTAGGGCCGCCTCGGCCTTGTCGGCATCGAGAACGAACGTGCGGTCGCCGAGGGTGTAGGTGGTCTGCATGGTCCGGAGCAGTCTGCCCGGGATACAGAGGAGTGCCCCGCGCGGCGGCTGGGCACAAAAAACGCCCAATCCAAGCGCGGGATGGGCGTGCGAACGACGGCGTAGGCGCTACCCACGGCACCCGGGGCGGCAACGGCATCGGCGCAGTCCGACCCTCTGGTCCCGGAGGTGGATAGCAAGCGCAGCGAGCAGGTCTCCTGGCTCACGACGGCCCATCCGAATCTGTGGTGATCCTTGGGAGGCAGCTTCTCGTCTGCACTCTTCCCAGCCGAAGCCAGTGGGTGCAGAGTCGCCGAAGCCGCCGGCGCGTCGCTGACAGTTGCGGGCACAGCCCCGGAGTCTCGCTCTCGGCCTCAGCCGATTCCGATCACCGGTGTTCCCTCTTGCGCCTCACGAGAAGCCATCGCTCCTTGCAAGGACTCGCAGCGTGGTGTGTACAACGTGCAGAATGATACGTCACGCCGTCTGATCAAATGACGTGTACTTATCCACAAACAACCCACACCCACTCCCTCGACAAGACATCCTCACTCACTCGATGCGGCGAACGGAGGTGGGCCAGGGATCATCGAACGGCTCGCCGGCTTGCCAGGCGGTGATCTCTGCCTCGGTGCAGAGCGCGCCTTCGAGGGCCGCCGCGAAGGCTTCGCAGGCCGGTTTGAGGCCAATCAGCGTTAGCTCGTTGTGACGGTCGCCGAAGACGGGGTGTTGGGTTTCGAGCAGTGCTTTCAAGTGCTCGACTTCTTCCGGCAAGAGTTCTCCCTCCCGGTTCTGGGCCACGTCCGCGCGCCACGACCCGGTCAGTTCGAGCGCGATCTGGCTGCCGGATTGCTGCCAAAGCAACACATCAGCCGGCCGCGAGGCGAGCCACACGAAGCCCTTGGTTCGGTACACGCCGGTGCTCAATTCGTTCTGGCAGGCGTCGTACAGTCGCTGCGGATGGAACGGCCGAGGGTCGCGTAGCACCACCGACTCGATGTTCTCGGCGGTGGACGCTTGCTCAGATAAACCAAACCGGTCGGCCCATGCGGTCAGGGCCGGCAGATCGGGAGCGGGCGTCTGTTCGAGCTGCGGTAGCAACAAGCCGGCGTGCGCCGACAATCCGACGGCCGTTCCTGGCCGGAGCTTCTGCAACGTGCGGGTCTGCGCATCGACAACGGTCCTCGGCAGCGTGTCGATCTTGGTGAGGATGATCACACTGGCGAAGATGACCTGTTCGGCCAGGACTTCAGCCGCGTGGCGGAGGGCTGGATCTTGAAGACCGCCGGCTTCGCCCGTGAGAAGGCGTCCGTCGGCGAAATCGCGGTGCAGGTTGAGCGCGTCGACGGTGACGATGAAATGCCTCAGGAAGAACCGCTCGTCTTGCGTCAACGCGCTGATGAGTGGCCACGGGCGCGCCGCGCCGGTACTCTCGCACAAGACGAGTGGCGGGGTAGGATCGAGCGCAGCGATCTTGTCTAGAGCCGCTCCGACGGAGTCGTGCAGCCGTTCACGAGCGTGCACGCCATGCAGCGCGGCCACACGCCCGGCGAGCCGGCCCGGAGCCGGCGTGGCGCCCTCGTCTGAGAGCAGCTCGGCATCGAGGCCGAAATCACTCAGATCGTGCACGATCACCGCGGCGTCGCGCAGGGCTTCGTCGCGCCGCCAACGCCGGAGCAGCGTCGTTTTCCCCGAGCCGAGGAAACCGCAGAGGACAACAATGGGAATTCGGTTCATCCAGCCACCGATTCAATGGTGCGCTCGCCGGTCTCGTCCCGTCAAACCCTCTCTACTGTCCAGTTGCGCCGGGCATCGCCGCTTCCGTGCGGTCCGGGGCGCTGACTCCTTGCGGGGAGGGCAGCAGCTCGCCGAAG
>JBCDHV010000305.1:0-5408 GCA_038749615.1 Bacteroidota bacterium | reverse complement strand
GGCCGGCTCACCTTTACGACCAATCTCCAGGAGGCCGTGGAGCAAAGCGAGATCGTGTTTCTCGCTCTCCCCACGCCTCCCGGCGAAGACGGCTCGGCCGATCTCTCGTATGTGCTGGGCGTTGCCCGGCAACTCGGCCCACTGTTCAAACGCTACACGGTTGTCGTGAACAAAAGCACGGTCCCCGTTGGAACGGCGGACAAGGTGCGCGCGGCAATCACCGAATCAGGTGCCACCGCCGGCGAAGACTTCGATGTCGTTTCGAACCCTGAATTTCTGCGCGAAGGCGTGGCCGTAGACGACTTCATGAAGCCCGAACGAGTTGTCGTCGGCACGTCGAATCCTCGCGCTGGGGACATCATGCAGCGGCTTTACGAGCCCTTCGTGCGCCAGGGGAACCCCATCATCGTGATGGACGAGCGGTCCGCAGAGATGACCAAGTATGCGGCCAACTCCTTCCTGGCAACCAAGATTACGTTCATGAACGAGATCGCGAACGTGTGCGACCTTGTTGGGGCGAACGTCGACAACGTGCGGATCGGGATTGGGACGGATAGCCGGATCGGCCGGCAGTTTCTCTACCCGGGCATTGGCTTCGGCGGGAGCTGTTTCCCCAAAGACGTGCAAGCCCTCGTACGGACATCCGATTCTGTGGGCTACGATTTCGATGTATTGAAATCAGTGTTGGCCGTCAATGAAGCGCAGCGTGCCCTTCTAGGAAGCCGCATCAAAGAATACTTTGACGGGGATTTGACAGGAAAGCGCGTCGCCATGTGGGGCTTGGCTTTCAAGCCGAACACGGACGACGTGCGAGAGGCACCTTCGCATGTCGTGGCGCGTGCTCTTACGGCGGCCGGCGCTGAAGTCGTGGCGTTTGACCCAGAGGCGATGGAAACCACGCGGGCCGTTCTCGGCGACGAGATCGCGTACGCGTTCGACATGTACTCCGCCCTCAAAGGGGCCGATTTGCTCGTGATCTGCACGGAGTGGCACGAATTCCGCCGCCCAGATTTCGAGCGCATGCATCGCCTTCTCGGTTCACCGCTGGTCTTCGATGGCCGGAATCTCTATGACCCCAAGCGGATGGCAGACGCCGGCTTCGAGTACCACAGCATCGGCCGGCCTTACATCCCGGTCTCTCAACCAGCAGAAGCTGAGTAATACGAGCCCGAACGGCCGTGTTTGCCGGCTCGATTTCCCCATCGCATTTCGCGGCTCGAACCCGATATTACCATGTCTAAACGTCCTCGCACCCTCGTTACAGGCGGAGCCGGCTTTCTCGGGTCGCACCTGTGTGAGCGCTTTCTGGCCGAGGGGCACGAAGTGGTCTGCATGGACAACTTCATTACAGGCCGGCCTGAGAATGTGGAGCATTTGATCGGGCGCGATGGGTTCACGCTCGTCAAGCACGACGTGACCACATTCGTCCACGTCGGTGGCGATCTCGACTACGTCCTGCACTTTGCCAGCCCAGCTTCCCCGATCGATTACTTGAAGCTTCCGATCCAGACGCTGAAAGTCGGGGCGCTGGGGACTCACAACTGCCTGGGCCTTGCCAAGGAAAAGGGGGCGCGGTTCCTAATCGCGTCGACGAGCGAAGTGTACGGTGATCCGCTCATTCACCCTCAGCCGGAAAACTACTGGGGCAACGTAAATCCAGTGGGTGCGCGCGGCGTGTATGATGAAGCCAAGCGCTTCGCCGAGGCCATGACGATGGCCTACCACCGCTACCACGGTGTCGAGACGCGGATCGTCCGCATCTTTAACACCTACGGCCCTCGCATGCGGATCGATGATGGGCGGGCGCTTCCGGCGTTCATGGCTCAGGCTATCCGTGGCGAGGATATCACGGTGTTCGGTGACGGGAGCCAGACGCGCTCGTTCTGCTACGTGGATGACCTCATCGATGGGATCTACCGGCTCCTAATGAGCGACGAGACCGATCCGGTCAACATTGGCAACCCAGACGAAATCACGATCAAAGGCTTTGCCGAAGAAGTCGTGGCACTCACCGGGAGCACCAGCACCATTTCTTACCACCCACTGCCTGCAGACGACCCGAAGGTCCGGCAGCCTGACATCACACGCGCGCGCGAGATCCTCGGCTGGGAGCCGCAGGTGGACCGCGCCGACGGGCTGAAGCGGACGCTCGAATACTTTAAAGACGCCCTATGCTGAACCGAGCCGGCACGTCACCTTCCTCCGTGACGGACACCAACTCCTCCGCTCAAGCCATTCATGCCATCTGCGTGCGCCCGGACGATTCGGTGCGCGATGTGCTCCGTACGATCGATGGGGCCGCCGCCGCCGGAGCTCCGACAGGCCTTGCTCTGGTGGTAGACGCGGAGCGGAAGCTGTTAGGGTTGATCACGGATGGAGATGTGCGAGCAGCGCTCGTTTCTGGCCGCTCGCTAGACGTTGTGGCGGAAGACATCATGACGCGGCAGCCGGTGACGGTCCGTCCTGGCCTGACGCCGGGCGATACGCTGCGCGAAATGACGGAGCAGGTACGCCGGAGCGCGCACATCCGCAACAGCAACCGGGTGCAGCACCTCGTGGTGACTGATGACGCTGGCGTAGTGGTAGACGTGTTGGACACGTTTGACCTGCTTCAGCGGATGGATGTCACGAACTGGTCGGTTGGTGTCATTGGGCTTGGTTTCGTGGGGCTTACGTTGGCCGTCTCGTTGTCTGAGGTCGGCTACCTCGTCCACGGCATCGACGTGAACGCGCAGATTGCTGAGCGTATTGCCGATGGGGAGCCGCACTTCCACGAAGTTGGGCTGGTCCCGCTGCTGAAGCACCATCTCAAGGGCGAGCGCTTCCACGTACACACGGAGCTGCCGGCAGGCGTTGACGTCTACATCGTGGCGGTTGGCACCCCGATTGGCCCCGATGGCCGGCCGATTCTCCGAAGCGTACAGGCGGCTGCCCGGTCCATCGGGGCCCAACTCAAGCGCGGCGATCTCGTCTTGCTGCGCTCGACGGTCCCCGTCGGCACGACGCGCAACGAGGTGCTCCCAATCCTCGAAGCTGAATCTGGCCTGAAAGGGGGACGCGATTTTCAACTTGCGTTCGCTCCTGAGCGGACCGTCGAAGGAGACGCTCTCAACGAACTCCGGACGCTCCCGCAGATCGTCGGCGGTCTCACGCCGCACTGCAAAGAGGTGGCTACTCAGTTCTTCAGCAAGCTCGCCCCGAACATCGTTGGCGTCGATAGCCTAGAATCGGCGGAGATGGCGAAGCTGATCAACAACTCGTTCCGCGATCTGAGCTTCGCGTTTGCCAACGAGTTTGCCATGATCTGCGACTTGTGGGACATCGATGCCGTCCGCGTCATCCGTGCGGCTAACACCGGCTACCCCCGCAACCGCATCCCGCTCCCTAGCCCTGGCGTTGGTGGGTTCTGCCTCACGAAAGACCCCATCATCTTCGCTTGGGCCGGCCGCGACAAAGGCTATGAGCCGAAGCTGCCCGTCGATGGGCGCGCCGTCAACGAAGCCATCGTGGACCGCGTCGGCGAGAAGGTGACGCGTCACTTCAAACGGCTCGGCGAGAAGACGGAGGGCAAGAAAGTTTTTGTCGTGGGCTTTGCCTTCAAAGGCCGGCCCGAGACCTCGGACATTCGCCATTCCACGACCTTGGATTTGCTGCCGGCGCTCAAAGATGCTGGCTTCGATCTCTACGGGTACGATCCGGTCGTGTCTGCGGATGACGTGGCCACCACAGGCGTGACGCCACAGGAGCTGGAGGCCGGCTTCCAGGATGCCGATGCGGTGATCGTGATGAACAATCATCCATCCTACGCGAAGTGGGATCTACCGCATCTGCTGGGTCTCACGCGAACGCCGGCCTTGTTCTTCGACGGCTGGCACATGTTTGAGCGTGCCGACGTGGAGCGTATCACGGGCATCACCTACGAAGGGCTCAGCGGTGCACGATAAGGTGCAGTTCCTAGCACAGCCCACCGTTTCAACCATGAGCCCACCGCTTCCTACGTTCGCCGTTCTGCTAGACTGGGACGGCACGCTGATCGAATCGCTGCCACTCAAGATCGAAAACGCCGGCCGGCTCTTCGAGGCTCGCTACGGTGCATCGGCGGCTGACGTGCGTGCCAGTTATGCCAAACACTCTGGGATTCCGCGCCGGCAGCTGTTCGACCGGATTGCTGAGGATACGATTGGCCGTACACTCACCGACGACGAGTTCCCCTCGATGAGCGAGGCGTTCAGTGCCGGCAACCGGGCCATCGTCATCGAGAAAGGGCATCTACGCGGCGGAACGCTCGCCGGCTTGAAAGCCCTCCGGGAGGCCGGCTGTGCCCTGTTCGTCTCGACCTCCGCCGCGCAAGACGAAATGGAACCCCTAGCGCACCACTTTGGCATCGCCGCGCTGTGCGACGGGCTCTTCGGATCGCGCCCAGGTTTTTCTAAAGGCCCTGAGCATGCCGCGCACGTTCGGTCGATGGTCGGGGAGGATCTGCCCATGGCCCACATCGGTGACGACGAGAGCGACATGCACCTGGCCCGTGCTGCCGGCATTGCCGGTATCGGCATCACAGGCACCCGCACGCGAGACGAGTTGACCCGGGCCGGCGCCGTAGCCGTGGTGGATGCGTTGCCCGATGTCGTAGACCTGCTGCCCAGGATGAAAGCACCGCGGTAGAGCGGAGCCATGCAGAGACGTTGCATGCAACGTCTTTACGGCATTCCGGTGCGTCTGCGGGCTCTTGGCAAATTCGGGAGTGCCCGCCAGTACGTCCAGATGATCATTTTTCCAGACGTTTACCATCGACATGACCGTTTCTGAACGCACGCACGTCGTCATCATGGCTGGGGGCCAGGGGAGCCGGCTGTGGCCCCTGAGCCGGCCCGAGCGCCCAAAGCAGTTTCTACCCCTGCTAGACGGGCACTCGCTCTTGCAGGCGACGTGGGCGCGTTCGCTGCGGTTGGCGCCGGCGGAGCGCATCCTGATCGTGGGTAGTGCGGCCCATGAGGCGCTGTACCATGAGCAGCTACCCGACCTGCCGGCGGATAACCTCCTGCTCGAACCCGAAGGGAAGAACACCGCGCCATGCATTGCGTGGTCTGTCCAAGAGGTCTTGAAACGGGAAGCTGAGAGCGTCATCGTCACGCTGTCTGCGGACCATGCCATTCTGAACGAAGACGAGTGGTTTGCGACGATGCAGGACGCTGCGGCCTACGCCGATCAGACGCGCCGGCTCGTCAACGTTGGCATTACCCCGCCCGACCGGGCAACGCGGTACGGCTACATGGCCTGCCAGCCTGGCCCGGTGGCGTCTGGCGGGCATGAGGTTTACGAGGTCGAGCAGTTCGTCGAAAAGCCGGCCTCCGATGCGCTCGATCTCTTGATGAGCACTGGCACGGTGCTTCGCAACATGGGCATGT
>JBCDHV010000304.1:0-5409 GCA_038749615.1 Bacteroidota bacterium | reverse complement strand
TCCCAGGCACTGATGAATGCGTCGGACAAAGCGATGGCCGTCAGAGCATACGTTCGGGCCGTCGATACGAAATCGGCATCCGTCGCCCGAGACGCATGGCCGGCAATGCCTATCCAATGGCCACCCGGAGTGATTTTCTTGGTTGCGAACATCACGTGGCCGCGGGTGTGCATCACGTACGGGTTGCAGTCCCAAAAACTCGCGATGGCGCGTTGCTCGTACGTCAACTCGTTGCCCACTTCGTACACTTCCTCGACCAATTCCATGAAGGGGCTCCCCTCTTCCACGCTGTATGGAGGCGGAGGTGGTGGGCTGAACTGAGCGGCACTGTCGAGCACAAAGGGACGAATCTCACGCCAATGAGGCTCGACGCCGTCCATGTAGGCCGGCGGTGTGGGCTGCCAAACGCCGGGCTCGCCGGTGACCGTGAACTTCGGGTAGCTCCGCGTCTCCAGGTAGTAATCGCTCGAGGCCCAAGTCAGCACTTCCTCGGCCACGAGGTCTCCGTACGCTATCGATGCATCGAACAGCTCAGACGGGACACCCATCTGCCGGAACGCTTCGTACCGCGCCTCGGCATAGCTAGCGATGCGCTCTTCGGAAAACACGAGGGCTTGGCCTACGCGAAGAAACGCTCGCAAACTCGCCAAGGGAGCCAGAATGGGTTGATCGGGCTCGCTTATCTGTTCTAGACCATTGAGCCGGCCGGCCATCGATTCGGCCGAAGGATCGAGGTGCCGAACGGCCTCGTAGGCGGCGATAGATGGGTAAGCGTACGCACGCGCGGCTTGCGGCGGGCTAAAAATGTCGTGCACCATCGTAGCCGTCAACGCATGCATCGACCCGCGCAAGTGTTCAGCCTCGTAGGCGTCTGTTTCGTACGTGGGGTCTGGTGCACACCCTGTCAGAGGGCCAAGCGCGGCGGCCACACAGGCGGCCAGGCAAACATTCCAAAAATGCTTCATGGCAGAAACATGTCTCAACTGCACGGGGACTGTCGGGTACTTGTAGTCTGGTCTTATGCTCAGCCTCACCGGCTGTTCACTTCAACCCTGGTCATTTACCCAGATTTCTAGAATGCCTTACCCTAATAAAACCAACACGCTGACCATCGCCACGAAGTACCCGATGAGACTGACATAGACCCCTCTCCACGCCGAACTGTCTTCCATTCCCCCGCTACCGTAGATGGTGTACTCGAGAGCGTCCTGCCTCAACTGGCCCTTACTCGCTACCAGCGCCACGCCGGCTGTCACGGCACACCCAATGACATTCCACCACATCCAGTGTACTCCTGGGACGAAGAGCCACAAGCTGACGTTCACGAGCACACCCGTCAGCAATCCCGAAATCGCGCCCGTGGCATCAACACGTTTCGTAAGCACACCCATCAAGAAGGTAGCCAGGATGGGCCCATAGAAGGCTGACCCGACCTTGTTGATGGCCTCGATGACGGTATCCGAGATGCTGTCGACGAAGAAGGCCAAGGTGGTAATGAGAAGGCCCCAGACCACCGTGGTCCCTTTGCTCCAGACGACTTCACGGTCAGGCCCAATCCGGTTGGCGAGGAAATCGCGCATGGTCGAGGCCGATAGCGAATTGAGCGCGCTATCCAGGCTTGACATCGCAGCAGCCAGCAACGCGGCAAACAAGATCGCCCGGACCCCAGTCGGCAATTCGAGCAGGATAAACTGTGGAACGAGAAAATCTGGCCGGTCGGTCGGTACGGCGGCTTGCAGATCCGGGGAGGTCGCGTACACTGCATAAACCGCCACGCCCATCAAGATGTAGAGGACCGTCAACGGAAACCGTGCAAACCCGTTCAGCACGAGGGCCTTGCGGGCACCAGCGGTGGAATCAGCCGACAGCTCTCGCTGTACCTGGCTCTGGTCTGTGCCGTAGTACGAGGTGTAAAGGAACAGCCCTCCGAACAGGAAGGCCCAGAACGGCACGGCACTTTCGTCCCCAATGCCGGCTGACCAATCGATGGCCTGCTTTCTCGCGTCCGGCAAGAGCGACCAAGCCTCGCTCCATCCGCCTACATCAATGAGTGCGTACGCGATGCAGAACAACAACCCGGCGACCAAAATCACCATCTGGATCACATCCGAGTAGACGACGGCAGACATCCCTCCGATCGTGTCATAGATGATCGTCACGATACCGATGACGAGAATCGTCGCCCAAACCGGCAACCCGAGACATACCGACAAGACGATGGCGCTGGCATACACCCCTACGCCCGTCGCGACCCCACGGCTGAACAGAAAAACCCCGCTCACGAAGAGCCTCGAGCGCCGGCCGTAGCGCAACTCCAGGTACCGGTACACGCTAACGAGTTCGAGTCGGCGAAAGAACGGGATCAGTACAGCCATCACGACGATCATCGCCAACGGCACCGCTAGTTCGTACTGGAGCCACGTCAGTCCTCCCCCTTCCTTCAAAGCAACGAACGCTGGAATCGAGATGAAGCTGATGGCAGACGTCTGCGTCGCCATCGTTGAGATCCCAATCGCCCACCACGGCAATTTCCTACCGCCAACATAGTAGTCGGCCTGATCCTCCTGACTGCGGCCCAAGTACACACTCAGGCCAATCATACCGAACATGTAGACGATGATGATCGTCCAGTCGAGGGGAGTCATGGTGAGTCGATGCCGCTAGGTTGTGGAAACGTGTGGGATTACAACCTAATGGGCCCAAACAAAAAATGCCGGCTGAACAAGTGCTCAGCCGGCGATGCCGCACTACCATCCTTCCCCATGCCATGGCCGTGCGGCAACCGTGGTCCCGGCGCACCGGGTTGAAGGTGGAGGGTAAAAGGTAACAGGCTTCGGGGAAGGCTGTATGTCTACCTCTTCTGTCCTCATTGCCAAACTACCTCGCGCGTGGATGGCGTGGCACCGGGGGTCTGCTTATCCTACTTACAGCAAAATGCCTACAGCCGGTGCAATTAACTGACAGGCACGACGCGCCGGCAGAACGCGACCGCGCGCTCGATGACCTCGGCCGACCGCATGATGCGCCGGTGCCCAAGCCCCTGCGTCTCGTACAATTCGACGCGCTGTTGCCCCGCCATCCCTGTAAACATCGGCTCAGGCTCGATTTCTACGTCATCCGTGTCATGAATAACGAGAACTTGAGCCGAAGTGCTCCCGGTCAGTTCCGCAACGTCGGGAAGCGTTTCTAGGGCACCGTACTCAGCTTCAAACTCACGAACGAGCCCGTGCGTTGCCTTGCGGTTCAGCGTCAACTCTGAACTGAACGAACGAAGCACCACTTCCGACCCGAACGGCGCTCCGATCAGCACGAGGCCCCTGTACATCGGCTGCTCGCCGGCTTCCAGGGCATCAGATGCCGCGATAGCAGAGGCGAATCCTCCGAAGGAGTGGCCCATAATGATCCGTGCCTCCGGGGCTGCGGCCCGCAAAACGGCTGCGTACTCAATCGGATTGGTTTTTCGCCCCTCAGAGTCACCATGCCCCGTTGCATCGACGCCAATTAGGTGGAAGCCGGCATCGATCAGCTCCGGAATGAAGCGAGCCCACACTGCGGTATTCGACGACCAGCCGTGGGCCAACAGGATGGTGGGCTGACCGGGTGTGCCCCAGCGGTACCGGCGGTGGGCTTGCCCGTTGACGGCCACCTCGTCCGTTGCAGCATCGCCCAGGACTTCGATGCTCTTTCGGCTCCTTGCTCCACGAACTCGGACGGGCCGTTTGAACATCTCGAAAGCGAGTTTGCCAGCGAGGTTTGGCGACACCGTCGCGACACCATTGATCGTCCCCGAGAGGAGACGTTTGATAGAGGCAGCTGTCATATTGAGTTGATTAGTTTACATGTAAACCTGTTGACGCTTGCATAGTTTCCCCACTGGCATATTCTCATGGTTTCCCTCCCCCGCCACGGACTATCCCTCGATCACAGGCGTGCGTAGAACCCGAAGCGTATCTCGCAGATCGACTAACTGATCCGTTGTCAAGTCAGAGGTCGTCACGGAGATCAGCCGTTCGTGGACCTTGACGGCCTCCTGTGCCTTCGCATGGCCGGCTTCGGTCAAGTAGAGCAGCTTCGTTCGGCCATCCTCTCTGGATTCGACGCGTTTGAGCCACGCGCCTTCAAGCATCCGCTTGACCAACCCTGTGACGTTGCCTTTTGTCACGTACAAGCGCTCGGCCAGTTCGGTCTGGGACAAGCCGGGATGGTAGTGCAACGTAACGAGCACGTCCATCTGCGCCATCGAGAGACCAATGTCCCGCATGTCGCTGGTCAAGCGGCGGTTGATGAGACCGTACGTGCGCACGAGACTTGCCCATGCGCGGACGGCTTCGTGCCGAAGGGCTTCCGTCTCAGCCGGCAAGGCGGCGTCGAGTTGGCGGGAGAACGGACCCGTTCGGCTCAGCGAAGATCCAGGACGGTTCGGTGGGTTCATCCGTTTGGCTCCGTGATCTCGTGCAGTCGATTGGTTTCAAGGCTGCCCAGCTGCTGCACGGTGCCAGACGGCCAGCGTACGGTAACCCCTGTGACGCGTTCCGCATCCCCCAAGCCGGCATGAACGGTCAGCGGGCCGGCTCCGAAGCTTCCTCCGGAGCGCACCGTGCGGTGCAGCGAGAGTTCGTTGCCGTCACGGTCCACGGCTCGTATCTCGACGCGCGCGCCGATAGCTGCGCGGTTAGACGCGGTGCCTTTCAACCGAAACCGGATCCAGCCGCGGCCAAAACCAGGATTCTCGAACAGTGCGTTCTGGAACACATCACCTTCCACCGCCCCACCGATGTTGGCGAAAATGTCTTGATCGCCGTCGTTGTCAACGTCGGCAAAGGCGACCGCGTGGCCTTTCTGGATGTGGCCGAACCCGCCAGCCATCGTGACGTCCTCGAAGCCGGTCTCGGTGCTTCTGAACATCAGATTTGGGATGATGGCGCGGAGGTCGGGCGCGCCCGTTCCGATGTAGAAATCGAGCCGGCCATCGTTGTCGAGATCCCCGTAGTTCGAGCCCATCCCGTAAACAACGCGATCTAACCCAGCCGACTCGCTCACGTCACTAAACCGTCCTGAACCGTCATTTTCGTAGAGCCTGGGGCGCTCAGCGACCGTCTGAACGCTCAGTGCTTCGCGCGCAACCTGTGCCGGCGTAGAGGTGAACTGGCGAAGATCATACGACGATACGAACAGGTCCTCGTCGCCGTCATTGTCGTAGTCGAAAAACCAGGTTGGGAAACTGAAGGTGGGTTCTGCGACGCCTCGTCCTGCGGCTTCTTCGCGAAACGCACCCCGGTCGTTGATCCAAAGCTGATTATCCCCGCCGAGTACGGAGACGTAGAGGTCGTCGTCCCCGTCGTTATCGACATCGCCGAATGCGACGCCCTTGACGAAGGCATTTACGGTCAGGCCGAAGTCGGCAGCGGC
>JBCDHV010000303.1:0-5418 GCA_038749615.1 Bacteroidota bacterium | reverse complement strand
GCTTCTCGCTTTCCTCCGCCGGCCCTCAACGGCTTTCGATTGGAACGCCTGTCGCTGTTACAGACGGAAGCCTGTACTCGTTCGCACTCGAAGTCGCGAGCGGTGCCGGTGAGGTAGAGGTTTCGGGAACGGATAATCCCTACGCCGACGGAGGGTTTGCCGGCAAAACTATCGTCAACGGCAACACCTCGAACCCCTACAGTATTTCCACGACGACCGACCTGGTCTTCACGGCAGATCTGGAGGCTATCCTCCCGGTCGAGGTGACGCGTTTCGATGCACTCGCCGAGGCTGCCGGCACGTCGCTCATCTGGGAAACGGCCTCGGAGACAGGAAACGCCGGCTTCGAGATCCAACGCCGACACATCTCCACCAGCGAGTGGACGCCTATCGGCTACGTCTCTGGTGCCGGCACCACGAGCGAGCCGCAGCAGTACCGCTTCGTCGACACCGACGCGCTCGTGGGCACCACGGCCTACCGGCTCAAGCAGATCGACTTCGACGGTCAGTTCGAGTTCAGCCCGGAAGTTGAGGCGACGCGCGAGCTCGCCACCACGTTTCTGCTGACGCCGGCGTATCCGAACCCGTTCAACCCGCAGACGCGTTTCACGCTGGCGGTCCAACAAGAGCAGTCGGTGCGCGTGGTGCTCTACGATTTGCAGGGCCAGCAGGTGACGGTGGTGCACGATGGGGTGCTCGCGGGTCAGACAACGCACGGATTCACGGTCGAGGCGTCCGGGTTGGCGAGTGGTGCGTACGTGCTCCGGGCCGAGGGGGAACTGTTCGCGACCTCCCAAACGTTGATGCTGCTCAAGTAGCAGGGGCCGCATCGTGGCTATGTGGCAGGCTGCGGGTGGTGCCGTAGCGAAATGAGGGATGCTGAGTAGACAGTTGCACGTCGATTCAGTACCATCCACCCGCTACGCACCACCCGCTCACCCGCCACGCGAAGCCAGATGCCTCCCCCTGAGCCTATTCCGCCGGTCGACCCCATCACGCCGGTCGACAAGCTAGCGGCTAAGCCTTCGCTTTTTCGGTTGCTCCGTGAGTCGCTAGACGGCCATGAGCGAGATTACACCAAGCTTCCCGTCGGGCGTGGCTTGCTCCTGCTCTCGGTGCCGATGGTGATCGAGATGATCATGGAGGGCGTGTTCGAGATCGCGGACATGCTGTTCGTGGCGCGTCTCGGCGTAGAGGCTGTGGTGAGTGCCGGCTTAACGGGCAACCTGCTCGTGCTGGTCTTCACCGTCGCGATGGGGCTCTCGATGGCGGCTACCGCCGTGGTGGCGAGGCGCATCGGGGAGAAAGACGAGGACGGCGCGGCGCGCGCGGCCGTGCAGGCCATCGGGCTCGGGGTCGTCGTTGCCGTGCCGTTCGCGGTAGCCGGCTACGTGTATGCGGCCGACCTGCTACGGATCATGGGTGGGACGCCGGAGGTCGTAGCGGTTGGGACCACGTACTGCGCCTGGATCTTTGCGAGCACGCCCATCATCGTCCTGCTCTTTCTGATCAACGCGATTTTCCGGGGTGCCGGCGATGCGTCACGGGCGATGTACGCCCTCGGCTTGGCGAACGCGCTCAACATCGTCTTGGACCCCTTGCTGATTTTCGGCATCGGGCCTTTCCCGGAGCTGGGCCTCGAAGGCGCTGCCATCGCCACGATCATCGGCCGTGGGACGGGCGTACTCTTTCAAATCGGACTGCTGATCCGTGGAGTGGGCCGGCTCAAGATCCGCCGGCATCACCTGCAGGTCGAACTCCCCGTGTTGAAGACACTCGGGCGGATCAGCGGCCCGGGTATCGTGCAGTTCTTCGTTGGGTCGGCCAGTTGGATTATCCTCATGGCGATGATTACGCGGATCGACGTGGTGGCAGCAGCCGGCTACATCATCGCGATTCGGGTCATCGTTTTCGCTCTGCTGCCGTCCTGGGGGATGGGTAATGCTGCGGCCACGCTCGTCGGGCAGAACCTGGGGGCTGGAGAGCCCGACCGCGCCGAAAGGTCTGCATGGTTAGCCGGCCGGGTGAATATGGTCGTGCTCGTGCTCTTCGGAATTGCCTCGTGGCTGGGGGCCGATGTCATCCTGCGTGCCTTCACTGATGACCCTGGCGCGATTCGCTTTGGCCGGCTCTGCCTGCAAATCGTGACGCTGAGCTATCCGGCCTTCGCGTACGGGATGATCGTCCAGCAAGCCTTCAACGGAGCCGGCGATACGCGCACGCCTACCGCGATCAACCTGATCTCGTACTGGCTCCTGCAGCTCCCGCTGGCCTACTTGCTGGCCCAATGGTACGGCGCTGTCGGTGTGTTCGTCGCCATCACCATCGCTCAACTCGTCCTGGCTGTCCTGGGCATCACCTGGTTCCGCCAAGGCAAGTGGAAGCGCGTGCAGGTCTGATGTGGTTGGGCAGTTGGGTAGGACGCTCGCGGGGCTCGTTGTGGCGATGTGGCAGATGTTGCAAGGTTGCAGATGTGGCAGGGTCGCTATGCCACACAGCCACATTTGCCACATCGCCACAGCCGTGTGGCAGGTGTTGCAAGGTTGCAGATGTGGCAATTAGCTAGCTGTCAACCACCCAACCACCCAACCACCCAACCGGCTTACCAAATCTGAATCGTGGGATTGCCATACACGTCCGTCTGCCACATTTCCGTGGACGAACCGCCGCCCATGTTGTTGATGATGCTCATCGAGGTCTGGTGGCTCATGGCGGACATCTGGCTCATCATCTGGTAGTACTGCTGGGTCTGTTGGGCGTCGGCTTGGGTCTGCAGCATGTCGGACGCTGTAAGCTCATTGTTGAGCTGCGACTGGGCCGCGGCTTGCTGGGATGCCGAGAGGCCGTTCCACTGCGCCTGCACGAGGGCCCAGATGACGGAGGCGGCCGATAAAAACTCGCGGTCGGATTGGGGCAGGGACGAGAAGGAGGACGCCACGTATGCTTCGTACTCCGCTGCGGATGCCGGCGCTGGGCTACCGGTTGTCTCAGACAACCACGCGAGGTACTCGACGGCATCTTCCACGTCCCGGTCGGTGGCGCCCGTGCCGGTGTTGGCGTCGAAGGCGACGAGGCGGACGCGGTCCGTCATCGCATCGAAGAAGGCTGAGGGTTCATCGGGCATCTGAGCCCGCATGTTGAGGAGCGAGACCAACAATTGCTGCCGCGCCATGCCCACGGCTACCGGATCGGATGCCTGCGCTGCGGCACCCAGTACGGTCCGAAACATTTCGATGGAGTCTAGTAGGCCGGCGGGATCGTTCTCGAAGTCCTGAATCGACTCCGCGCGGACGCCTTCGATCTCGCCTTCTGAGAGGTACTCGCCCGTCACAAATTCGACGATCCGGACGGCGGCCATCACGTCGCCTTCGGTGAGCTGCCCTGCACTCGACGAGGCCAGAACTTCGCCGGCTGAGGCCGGTGCCTCCCGTACGAGCGCGACCGGTACGCCATCCGCACGGCGAAACGTCGCCTGTGTTGCCGTGACGGATTCGATAGCAAGCGATACCGAGCCGGCGGCGTTTCCAAACGTCAGGACGCCGTTCTCGATCGCATAGACAAACGGTTGTTCGGTGCCGTCCTGAAGGATTCGGCCGGTCCCGTCGTAGGCAAATTCGTAGACGGCCCCGCTCGTCGGGTCGGTCCAACTGCCGATCAGCGATTGAGGCGTGGCCTGGCAGGCGAAGAGGAGGGAGGCAAACACAGTGGTGATGAGCAAGCGCAACATGACACGGCAAGGATGAAGTGGAGTGTTGCCTTACCTATCGCAGCGAGCTCCCTGTTCGGGACATCGAACATCCACTCGCAACCTTTCCACCCGCAACTTGCCCCGCGAACACCGTGAGCCAGCAACCCACCACGCGAGCATAGCGAGCTTACCCAAGTGCCTCTGTCACGACGGCCATAGCCACCATGCCGAGGCCAAGCCCAAACAGCCCAAAAGCGATATACATCAGCCGCTGCTCGTTGGCTGATGTCCGCTTCATCTTCATTCGGTCTAAGAAGCCCCCTTCGGGTTTGAGCGTCCGCGTTTGCTGCGCCAAGCGCTCCACGAGCACCTGCTGGGTTTGCAGCGCGAAGAGGGCAGCGAGGAAGAGCGCCACGACCCCGCCGATCAACAACCCCATCCGCTCGGAGCCGGCGAATACCGTTTGCATGAGCGTCACGGTACCGCCGGCTGCAGCGAGCGAGAGGGTCGAGAGTTGCCGCAAGAAGCCGAAAAACAGATGCGCAACCGCATCGGCAGAAACTTCAGGCTGGACGGGTTCCATATCGCAGACGAAGTGCTAGACTTCTACGACTTTCGTTTCGGCAAGCTTGTCGCCCAGACGCCGGCCTTCCGGATCTGTAATGACGAGCACGATCTCAACGATGCTGATCGCCAGCGAAACGAATGGCCCGATGATCCATCCGAGAATCGGGATGACCATGATCAGGGGCCCAATGGCAAACGGCAGGTTGCGCTTGACGCTGGCCTCGAGGTCCATGGGCCGGCCGTCGAGCCGGGTCGGGGCGAGGTTCATCACCTGCTTGCCGATGCTTCGGAACCGCATGAAATCAAGATCCAGGCCGTCACGGACCAGCATGTAGGCTGCTCCGACGAGCCCCCCAATGACCGGGACGAGCCCAACGACGCTGGCAATCACGCCGTCGATCAACGCCGCGAGGAAGCGCTTCGTGAGATCAGCTTTGCCCGTGGCGTTCGGCTCAGGCCCCCACGAGCCCTCAGGGACGGCCGGTTTGGAGATGGGCGGGGGCGTAGCGTCCTGAGAGCCGGCAGAAGCCGCATTGCGAGATTCCATGACATGAGGAGTTTGATGTGGTGGTAACCCTCTAAGCGTATGAAGCCGGCATGAAAGGAGCAAGTCGGCAGTCGGTTGGGTAGTCGGGCGGGGCGCTCGCGGAGCTCGCTGTGGGTGGGTGGGGGAGATTCGCTTCTCTCTGGCCATGGAAAAAACGGTCCCGAACCCGTAGCGCCGTGATTCATCACGACGACCAGAAGACGAAAACGTTATGCCTGGCACCCCCCATCCCATGGCATTTCTGCGATACGGTTTAGCCGGGCAAAGGATGGAAATGAATATCCAGGCCCCGTCGTGATAGATCACGACGCTACGGGGTTGTGCCAAGGTGCATGGATGAGGTATCCGGCCGTCAACCACCCAACCACCCAACCACCCAACCACCCAACCACCCAACCACCCAACCACCCAACCACCCAACCACCCAACCACTATCCAGCCAACTCGCGGCGGAGCCAGGTCTTGCCGAACATCCAGGAGCGGCGGGCCGTAACGCCGGAGACGCCGAGGACTTCGCCGATCTCGTCGTAGGTCAGCCCACCGAAGAAGCGAAACTCGACGACGCGAGCGCTTCGCTCATTGACCAATTCGAGCCGGCGCAGGGCTTCGTCGAGGG
>JBCDHV010000302.1:0-5423 GCA_038749615.1 Bacteroidota bacterium | reverse complement strand
TCCTAGCCGAACGGGTTCGGTGAGCGGGGATTTCGCTTCGCTCACGTGGCGGGTAGACGGGTTGCAGGTAGCAGGTGGCTCAACAAGCTGTCTCCTGCAAACACTTGCTACCTGTCTACCCGCGACTTGCCACGCGAGCGCGAGCGAAGCGAAACCCCCGCCCAACCATCCGACTAAAGAAACCGAAGAAGCTTGTCCAGCGCCCAGGTTTGGTTTTCGATGCCAGTCCATTCGTAGCCGGCTTCGACTTCGTCGGCCACTTGTGTCCAATCGACGGTCCAGTCCTTAAAGACGTGGAAGGAGTACTGGTCGTCGTCGGTCTCGAAATAGACGGCCCCTTCGTCGGGGTCGTAGTAGCTATCGGCGAGGTCGTCTTCGCGGGCCAGGTTGGCGGCGAGGACGATGAGGGGCACCTTGAAGCGGTAGTCCATCTTGGCGACCCGCTTGGCCTGGCTGTTCAGGAAGTTGGCGAGTACGCAACAGCCGGCGCTGGTTTGAATGGCTTTCTCGGCGGCAAACCGGGTGGTGTCCTCTGCCTCGATGGTTTCCAGTGCGGCCTCGACGAGAGGCCAGACCTCAACCGGTTCAGCATCCTCACGCTGCGCTCGTTCGACGCGCGGAATGGTGACGGTCAGGTTCATTCAGGTAGGCGGTTGAGTAAGACGCTCGCGTTGTCCACCTGCCAAGATACGTCACGCAGGGGAGTCCTCCGCACGGAGGTCGTCGATGATCGTGGCAAGGGCCGTCTCGTACGAGCTTGGCGAGTAGCCCGTCTGCCGGTGCACGAGCCGGCCTTCTTGGTCGATGATAACCAGCGTAGGGATGCCGAGCGTGACCATCTGGGGCGTCAGGGTGCCGTCGATGTCGTAGACGAAGGGGAAGAGGTAGGGGTTTTCCTGGGCGAACTCCTGAGCCTTTTCCATGGTGTCGTCTCCCGTGTTGACGGCGAGGAAGAGCACGTCTGGGTCCTCGGCATAGCGGGCGTACACGTTTTCGAGTTTGGGAAACGCGACGAGGCACGGGCCACACCACGTAGCCCAGAAGTCGAGAACGAGGATCTTGCCCTCGAACTCTTCGGAGCTGATGCGCTCGCCCTCCAGCGTTGCCACCTCGAAAGCCGGCACGTCGTCGCCCTGCTCCAGCACGCCGTCCGGCACGCTTGACGAAGAAGGCGGACCCACGAAAAACCACGCGCCGACCACGACGGCCAGCGCGGCGGCAACGGTGAACACGAGACGTTTCAAGGGGGCTTGTCGGTTGGGGGAGTCAGTCCGTGAAAGTTTATTCCGCGACGGCAAAGCGGATGGTGCGCTCTGCGTTCGGCGTCACGGCACGCGCAATGTACAGACCAGCCGGCAGCGCGGAGACATCGACGCGGAGATCGTGTGTGCCGGCTGGTAGGCGTTGGGTTACGGGGGTCAGCACACGCCGGCCCAGCAAATCGTACACCTCCAGCCTAACCGTGCTGGGGTCGCCGATCCGGAGGCTCGCGTTGACGCCGCCCCGGGCCGGATTCGGAAACATGGCGAGGCCGAGCGTCATCGCTTCGGGGGCGGTCTCGACGTTCGTCGTGACGAGCCCGCTGCCCTCGACAATCGTGTGGACGGTGCCGGCTCCCAGGTTCTCGTAGCGTTCGGTGCGGCCATCGGCCCAGTAAATCGCGAGCGCATCGATCTGCGTGGCGTCGCCGAGACCCAGATGCAGCGTCTGGCTCGATTGGGCGCAGTAGCTATCGCCGCCGCCCACCGTACGAAGCAGGGTCCGGCTGCCGACGGTGGCCTCCACGCGGGTGCCGATCGCCATGCGGTTCGTTTCGCTCCCGGTGAGGCGCAGCTTCGCCCAGGTGCCGGTGGTCTCCGTTCGGTTCAGAAAGAGCATCGACTGGCCATCCTCATCAGCCAGCACGAGGTCAGGAAGGCCATCCTGGTTGGCATCGAGGCTAGCGGCCCCGTAGGCTTCACGTTGGACCCGAACGCCGGCGCTCTGGCCGGTCTCGGTGAAACGGCCGGCCTCGTGTTCGTAGAGCAGCATCGGCGTGCGGTCGAAGCCGGAGGAGCTGACCACGAAAAGGTCCTCGTCCAGGTCGTTGTCGAGATCAGCGAAGACGCTGCCCCACGACATGCCGTTTTGTGCCGCGCCGGCGGCGTCTGGCGTCAGCTCGAACGTTCCGTCGCCGAGGTTGCGGTAGAGGCTCGCCGTCCCGATTCTTGAGACGTATACGTCTTCCCAGCCGTCGCCGTCGACGTCGGACCACGCCACGCCCATCGCATTGCCGGCGGCCACCACGTCGACGCCAATGCCCCGCGCAATGTCGCGCATCGGGAGGAAGCCTTCGTTGCGGTAAAATCGGTTCGGGACTTGGCTGTCGTGTACGGCGAAGAGATCGAGGTCACCGTCGTGATCGGCGTCGAACCAGGTGGCCTGCATGGCGATGGATGTCACCGATCCTTTAGTACCGCCCCGGCCGGAGAGGTCTTCGAACCGAATGTCGCCCGGCGTGCTGACGTTGCGGTAGAGCTGGTCTGGTGCGTCTCGCGTCCCAACGAACAAATCGACCCGCCCATCGGCATCAAAATCGCCCCACGTCACGGCACCGACGCGAACCTCGGCATCCAGGCCAGCCGCTTCGAGCACGTCCTCGAACGTGCCGTCGCCCCGGTTGCGAAACAGCTTGTTCGGCGACGAGCCCCCTCGAATCCCCACGTAGAGATCGGGATGCCCGTCGTTGTCGACATCGGCCCACGCCGGCGCAGCCGCGTTTCCAGAGACCGAGAGGCCCGCTTCTGCCGTCACGTCCACGAACCCGCCGGCTCCGTCGCCTCGGAGAAACACCGAGGTGCCGTTGAAGGCCGCAATGAACAGATCGTCGATGCCGTCGCCGGTGCCGTCTGCCACGGCGATCCCGTGGCCGGCCGCATCCGTCGGTAGCTCGACCGCCTCAAAACGCAGCGACTGCGCCTGTAGGGTAAGCGGAACAAGGAAAAGAAGGAGGAAGCGCATGGGGAGGCTTCGATGTTCGGTAAGCTCGTGCGGTGGCTGTAGGACGCGTTTCGGAATGCGCATCCACAGACCACATACAAACGAACCACGCTCTAGGCGTTCCCGCGTGTGGGCGCGTCGAGCAAATCTTCCAACTCCAGCGCACGCGTGACGAGCTCTTCGCGCAGGCCATGTAGCTTCTCGTGCTGGTCGATGTAGAGGTTGAGCGCTTCCTTGAGCGTCGTGTCGCGGTTAATGGAGGTGCGGCGCTCGCGCACTTCGTCGTCCATGAGCCGTTCGACGGCCGCGATGCTGTGCGCGCCGGCCAGCGCCCGCCGAATTTGCTGCGTGTCGACCTGCGACGCCTTTTCCTCCGAGACCTTGTAGCGCACGCGGACGATGGCCTCCTCGATCTCGTGGGTGCTGATCTCGTCGAGCAGCGCTTGCGTCGGGTCGTCCGCTTCGGTCAAGTCGAGCTGCACCGGAATGAAGCGCCGCGCCGGCGTCTCGACGAATTCGTACTGCGTCGTTTTCTGGCCGCCGTTCGCTTCGATGTCGACCAGCACGAAGCCGCGCGGGTCCGCCCATTCGCGAAAGCTGATCCGCTCGATGCTGCTGGAGTAGACGACGGGCGTCCCGTTGGGGTTGAGGTCCTGAAACTTGTGGATGTGCCCGAGCGCCACGTAATCGACCGGTGCCGGCGTCAGCTGGCCCGTCGTAAACGTCGCCTCATGCGCGATCAACCCTGACCGTTCCGAACCGCCCAACGAGGCCCCTTGCACCGTGAAATGGCCGGCCACGACGGTCGGTAGCGCGGGATCGAGTTCTTGCGCTGCGGCATTCAGAAAGCGGACGTACAGCTCCTCGATGAACTGCTTCAGCTCCGCTGGCGACTTTTTCCGATGCTCGTCCTTCGTGAGGATCATGCTGCGGATGGGCCACGGGAGCGCGATGAGCTGCACGGGGCCGCTCTTGGTCTCGATCACCGCTTTGTCCGGCTTCCGGAAGATGTGGACATGCTTGAGGAAGATCGGATAGATATCCACGCTAGACGACTTCCCGAAGCTGACCGGGTGATCGTGGTTGCCGATGATCATCGCGACGGGAATGCCGGCTTCGATGATCGGCTGGAGCGCGCTGGCGAAGTGCTGCTGCTGCGTGGGCGTCGGGTCGGCTGTGCGGTAGGCGTCGCCGCAGAACAGAAAGAGATCGATGTCCTCGTCGAGACCCCGCTGGACCACGAAATCGAACGCCCGGCGGAAGTCCAACAGCCGGCTGTTAACGCCAGAGCCTGGCAGCAACTTGCCGTGCGTCTCGTACCCAATATGAATGTCGGCAACGTGGAGGATCTTCATCAGGCTTCGGGAGCAGGAGCAGGATTCTGGGGATTACTAGGCATGGAGGCACGATGCGCGGAATTATGATTTATGATTTGGGAATTATGATTGATTTTACCTGTTGGGCGGTTGGGGCGAACCCAAGCGGCTCCGGACCGAGTTGCAATCGTTTCTCCATCACCCAGGACAGCCCCCACCATGTCCAATTTTTCCTCTGAGCAGCCGGCCAAGACGTCTCGCGAGCGTCTCTTTACCGTCGCGGCGCTTCTCTTGCCTGTGCTGTTCTTCGCACTACTCGAAGGTGGCCTGCGCGTGTTCGGGTATGGCGATTCGTACCCGCTGTTCGTGCCGGTGGACGTGGCGCCGGAGTACCGGTACCAGAACCCGCAAGTGGCCCGCCGCTACTTCGCCGCCCAGCGCCGCGTCCCGAACGCGAACACGGACTTCTTCAAGGCGGAGAAGCGCGAGAACGGCATCCGGATCTTCGTCCAGGGCGGCTCCTCGGCCGCCGGCTACCCGTTCTACAACGGCGGAGCGTTTTCGCGGCTGCTAGAGCAACGCCTGCAGCAGACCTTCCCGGACCGCGATGTCGAGGTCGTCAACACGGCGATGGCTGCCGTGAACTCATACGCCCTCGCCGATCTCTCAGACGAAATCCTGGCCGAGCAGCCCGACGCCGTGCTGATCTACGCCGGCCACAACGAGTACTACGGCGCGCTCGGCGTCGCCTCGGCGGAGTCGCTGGGCCGGCTGCAGCCCGTGGTGAGCGCCTACCTCAAACTGCGCCAGTTCCGTACCGTGCAGCTGCTGCGCAATCTGATCGTTCGGGCGCGGACGGCCGTCGGCGGCTCGGCCCGCCCAGACGACGCCACGTTGATGGAGCGGATCGTTGGAGAGCAGCGCGTGCCGCTGGAGTCAGAGCTGTTCGGCCTCGGGGTCGAGCAATTTCGCCGGAATCTCGAAGCACTCTTGTCGGCCTATCAGACGGCCGGCGTGCCGGTTTACATCGGTACCCTCGCCAGCAATGAGCGCGACCACGCGCCATTCCTCGACGGCTTTTCTGCCGAGGCCGATTCCACGGCGTGGAGGCGCGTGTACGACCGCGCG
>JBCDHV010000301.1:0-5440 GCA_038749615.1 Bacteroidota bacterium | reverse complement strand
CCCCTTCACCCTGTATCCTTTATCCTTCACCCTCATCCGCAACCCGGATTCTGATGATGTTTATCGTTGCAGCCTTCGCTGCTAGCCACAAGCACGCCGTCCCGCAAGCCTAGCTCGGTACGGCACGTTAACGAACGGCTGCCATGTCTCTGCGCCGTTCAGCTTCTGGCATTCTCTCAGGCGCTCCCATGCGTACACGACACGAAATGGGAGACGTACGTCTGCACGAGAGCAACGACAACATCATGACGACTCATCGAATCCTTGTACTGACCGGTGCCTCCGGGGCCGGCAAAACGACCATCCTCAACGCGCTCAAGGCGCAGAACCTCGCCGGCGTCGCCTACATGCACTTCGACGATATCGGCGTCCCGAGTACCGAGGACATGCACCGGCTCTACGGCGGGCCGGAGGCCTGGCAACGGCACGCGCTCAACACGTGGGCCCGCAGGATCTCAGAACCGCGCGACGGCGTTCGGGCCGTTTTCCTCGACGTGCAGGTCCGGCCGTCCGAGGTCCGCGAGGCTTTCCGGCAGCGTGGCGTCGACAACATCGACATCGTGCTCGTCGATTGTGACTACGGCGAGCGCAACCGCCGGCTCATCGAAGACCGAGGCCAGCCTGAACTGGCGACGGCGCAGATGGACCAGTGGGCCGCCTACCTCCGAGGCCAAGCTGATGCCCTCGGGCTAGCGATCATCGACACGGCCGAGTTGTCCATCGAGGAAGCAGCCAAACGGCTCACTGGGCTCGTGTAGCAGACAGGGCGGTGTAGCACGTGTGGCCGATGCGCAAGCGTCGTCATTCGGGCTGCACCGTCCGTTCGGTTTTACATCGTTTCCAAACTCTACACTGTTTCCAGTTTTACATCGTCTCTAGGCCCAGCATTCGCTCCAGGCGTTCGAGTCGGCGCTCCTGTTGCTCCAGGCGGTCCTGTTGCCGCTCGGCGATGACGCGTAGCGCATCGGCGCGGTCGCTGAGCCCGATGGCTGCTATGGCGCGGCCCAAGCCATCGGTGGTCTTCCAGGCGCGCCCAACGAGTAGGTCGACATCCGCCAGGGTCAGGTTTTCCGGGGTGACGGCGTGAGCGAGACCATCGGCCCGGCCCGAGGCGACGAGGAAATCACCCGGCGCGACGCCTCCTGTCACCCGAACCGGTACCTGCCCGATGAACCCGACCGGCACGTAGCCGCCGTGCGATCCGTCCATCGGCGCGTTGCCAAGCACGGCCGGCTGTTCGGAGACGACCATCACGCGGTCCGCGCCGGCCGTTTCGAGCGAGACCGCGCCGGCAAACACACCGACCACCGTGCCGGCTTCGAGCCGTTTCGTCGGGTCCAAGAGCGGCAGCAGTTCGGCATAGTCGGCACCGGAGGAGAGGTAGGCACCGTCGATGTTGATGCTACCGGTGTCGGTAAATCGGACCTGAACATCGTTGGCCGATTGGTTCGCGTTGGTCCCGTAACTGAAGAGCAAATCCGAGCCGGCGGTAGACGTTTGCCGGATGATGCCCCACTTGTCGACCAGCGCGCCGCCATCGACTTCGCCCAGCGTAAGCCCGCTACCGACCGCGCCTCCGTCGTTGCTGTAGAAGCCGGCGATGGCATCATTGCGCTCGATCACGAGGACATCGTTGAACGCAGCGGCTGAGGGCGTCGAGAGGTCGTTGCTTTGGAGATGGAGGCGGGCGATGGGATCCGTGGTGCCCATACCGACGGCTCCGTTGGGGGTCATCGTAGTGATGATCGCATTCGTCGCCGCGTTGGCGTTCATGCCGTACGTGAAACGAAGCTTCGAGTCGCCGCTTCCGTTGGTCGTCTCACGCACGATGCCCCACTTATCGACGAACGAGCCGGCATCGATTTCTGCCAGGCTGATGAGGCTCCCAATCGACCCACTCTCGCTGCTGTAGAGTGAGAGCGTGGCGTCCGTGTCTTCGACGACGAGTACGTCGTTGGGGGCAGCCGATGAGGGCATCGAGAGGTCCGAGCCGGCAACGTGCATCTGAGCAAGCGGGCGGTACGTGCCGAACCCAGCCCCGCCGGCCGCCCGGACGATGAACTGGAAGTTGGCGGTCGTGTAGGTCGTGTCTACCGACGGGTCAGTCGTTAGTCCTCGGCCGGCAAACACGAAGCTGCCTGTGTGGTTGGCTCGGGCCCCTGCCCCCATTGCCACGCTGAAGGTCCTTCGCGCCGCGTTGGCCTGGCCCCCCGGGATGGTCGCGAATTGAGCACCGGATGGGATGTAGTTGGTGGTTCCGCCGCCAATCGCACTCCCAATGGCATTCGCCGTGTTACCCGTTCCACCTGCGATGACCGTCTCCCGTGGCTGAACGCCCGTGATGGTGTTGTCTCGCCCACCGCTGATTACGGAGTTCGCAGCGCTAGGATCAATAGCGTTCGTAGAAGACCCGCCGATGAGTGAGTAATTGTTTCCGATGAGCGTGTCCTGTACGCGGAGCCCACGCAGGCCAAGCGCATACGGGGCAGCAGCCAATGCAGTCCGGGGCGCGAGGAGAGAGCCTCCCACGTCCACTTCCAGCCAGAGTGGTTGCCCAAAAGCGACGAGGCGCAAGGGCGGAGAGCCACCCTCGAGAGCGATTTCGTAGACTCCTTCTGAAACGGCAACGCTGGGATACGTCCGGCTAAACACCGCCGTGCCGCCGGTGGCCGCCTCGAAGAGCCGCACAGTCATCGAGACGGTGCCGTCGACGGGCACCCCGCTTTGTTCGAGATAGCCTTGATATGCAATAGATTCCGGCACCTGCGCAAACGCCGGCAGAGAACAAGCAACAAGGAAAACCAGGCCCATCGGCCGTACGAACGTATGCATAAAACCACCGGGTTAGGATTGAGGGACTACCTCCCAATACCCAAACCCCCCTCAATCCAGATCACCCACCCCAAAACCGCACCCCCCACGCCCTTCCCCCTTCTCCCTTCATCCTTCCCCCTTCACCCTGCTCCCTTCACCCTCCCCCCCAAACGTAACACGATCTTAAACGGCGTTTTCCTCAAGCAACCCCTACCTTCCGGCTCTCACCAATACGCCGGCTCGTCGCCACAGACTCATCGAAGCCGGCTGCTCCTGCCTGCTGGCTTTTCCCCACATCCGCCGGCTTGCTCACCGACTCTTCTTCGACATGCACCGTTTGGTACGCACCTTCGGGCTGGTATGCGCCGGCCTCTTTCTCGCCCTTCCCGCTACTGCACAGGACCTCGTAATCACGGGCGTCGTCGACGGCCCGCTCCCTCAGGGCACGCCCAAGGCGGCTGAGATCTATGTCATCAACACCATCGCGGACCTGTCCACCTGCGGCATCGGTTCGGCGAGCAACGGTGGGGGATCGGACGGCCAGGAGCTGACGTTCTCTGGCAGCGCCACCGCCGGCGATTTCCTCTACGTCGCCTCCGAGCAGCCGCAGTTCAACGCCTTCTTCGGCTTCGATCCCGACTTTACCGGCATTGCTCTGAGCGTCAACGGAGACGACGCCATCGAACTCTTCTGCGGTGGATCTGTCATCGACACCTTCGGCGAACTGACGCACTCCGGACCCGGCGCTTGGAATTATCAGGATGGCTGGGCCTACCGGACGAGCACTACTGGGGCAGACGGCAGCACGTTTACCATCGGCAACTGGACCTTCAGCGGTGCGAACGCCCTCGACGGTGAAAGTGACAACGCAACGGCCACGACGCCGTTTCCCATCGGCACGTACCAGCGTATCTCTGGCTTAGCCGAACTGCTGATCTCGGAAGTCGTGGTCACACCGACGGCCGGCGAATACATCGAGATCTACAACCCCGGTAGCTCCGCGGTCGATCTCACGGATGTCTACCTCACCGATGCGACGTTCGCTGGCTCGCCCTCTACGTTTTACTACAACATCGTCACCGGTACGAATGCCGGCGGCGGGAGCTTCAGCGATTTCCACGCTCGCTTCCCGAATGGGGCCAGCATCGCAGCCGGCGAATACCAAACGGTCTCGCTGAACGGCTCGGCTAATTTCTTCGCCACGTACGGCATTAACCCGACCTACGAGCTGTACGAGGACGGAACCAGCGCAGATGCCATCCCAGACATGCTCGAAGCCACATCGGGTTCTATCAACGACCAAGGTGGGCTGACCAACAGTGGTGAAGTTGCCATTCTCTACTACTGGGACGGCACGAGCGACCTCGTTCAAGACCTCGACTACGTGGTCTGGGGCGACAAAGCAGAGGGCGTCGACAAAACGGGCGTCAGCGTCGACGGCCCAGATGCCGACTCAACGCCGAGCACGTTCCTCGATGACACGGCCATTGCCAGTCAGGATGTCGTTTCTACAGGCGCTCACTCCAGCGGGAATTCCTTCCAGCGCTCGGATCTCGCTGAAGGTACCGAGACGCAGACCGGCGGCAACGGCGTGCAGGGAGACGACGAGACCTCGGAGAACCTCT
The DNA here is from genome assembly GCA_038749615.1 of Bacteroidota bacterium. Classification (GTDB taxonomy): domain Bacteria; phylum Bacteroidota; class Rhodothermia; order Rhodothermales; family DATKEJ01; genus JBCDHV01. The sequence continues at coordinate 1,001 of JBCDHV010000301.1, read as the reverse complement.
CCGTGACGTTCACCTCCAGCGTCGCCGCAACGCCGAACGCAGGCAACGTGGTCGATAACCCGCCGGCGGTCACGGCGGTCAACCCGGCCGATGCGGCGACGAACGTGCCCGTCGATACGAACGTCGAGATCACCTTCAGCGAAGGCGTCACTGTGACCGGCACGTGGTTCACCATCTCGTGCACCACCAGCAGCGATGTCACACCGGCGAACTCGGCGGTTACCGGTGGCCCCGTCACCTACACGATCGACCCGAACACCGACTTCGACGGCTCCGACGCGTGCACGCTCACGGTCTTCGCAGCCCAGGTGGCGGACACGGACGGCACGCCAGACAACCCGACGGCCGACTTCACGTCGACCTTCAACACGCCTGCCCCGCCGGCCACGCTCACGATTGCCGAGATCCAGGGTGCCGGCAACGACAGCCCGCAAGCCGGCAATACGGTGACCACGTCGGGCAACGTCGTCACAGCCGTCGTCTCGAACGGGTTCTACATGCAAAGCCAGCCCGGCAACGAGGATGCTGATCCGCTGACCTCGGAGGGCATCTTCGTCTTCACGGATGGCGCGCCAAGTGTAGTCGAGGCAAACGTCGTGACAGTGACGGGTACGATTGAGGAGTTCTTCAGCAGCACGCAGTTCGACGATGCCGGGCTTTCGGTGCAGGTCACCGCGTCCGAAGGCATCCTCCCAGCGCCCATTGACCTCAACACCAACACCCCCAGCACGACGGCCTCCGTGGTGCCCTGGTTCGAGCGTTACGAAGGCATGCTCGTCACAGTAGCCAATGCCCTTGTCAACGCTCCGACGGACCGGTTCGGGGACACGTTCTTGACGGTCGAGTCCACGCTGCGGCTTCGCGAGGAGGGGATCGAGTTTCCTGGCCAGGCGAGCCTGCCGGTGTGGGACGGCAACCCGGAGCTGTTCGAAATCGACCCGAATGGGGTAGACCAGGCCGACGTGAGCTTCAACGTGGGCGGTACGGTCTCGGCCACGGGG
>JBCDHV010000300.1:0-5457 GCA_038749615.1 Bacteroidota bacterium | reverse complement strand
GAAGCCTCCACTCGCCGGCTGGCCCACCCGAAATTCGCAGTCCAGACGCACAAACTGCCGTACCCTTTGCCTTCCCCCACCACCAGATGCATTGGAGGCCGGCCATTCCACCACGCCCTGCCCCCCTATCGGATCAAGCCCCTGAGCTCGTGCTCTCGGCGCACAAGACCGGCTTCGTTGGCCGGCTCGAACGCTATGAAGACTTGGCGTCTGAGCACGTACGCCCGCGTACCGTCGAGGTCTGGCTTCCGCCGGAATACGACCTCTTCCCTAGCCGGCGCTACCCCGTCGTGTACCTACAAGACGGGCAGAACCTCTTCGACCCCTACCGCTCGTACAGCGGCGTCGACTGGGGTGTGGACGAGACCCTGCACCGGGAGACACGGACGGGTGGGCTGCCGGCGATGATTGCCGTCGGGATCTACAACTCGCCGGAGCGGATCCCGGAGTACATGCCGGAAAAACCGTTCGCGCGCCGGCGGAGCCTGACCACCAAGGCCGCCTTCGTGAGCCGGCATGGCGGCGAGCCGCGCTCCGACGCCTATCTCCGGTTTCTGGTCGAGGAACTCAAACCGTTCGTGGACACCCGATATCGCACGAAGCCAGACGCTGAGCATTCGGCCGTGGTAGGCTCGAGCATGGGCGGGCTGATCTCGCTGTATGCTTTCACCGAGTACCCAGACGTGTTCCGCCGCGCCGGCTGCCTATCGACGAGTTGGACCGTGGCCGGCCCTACGCTCCAGACGTATCTCAAGCGCCACTTGCCCGACCCGGCCGGCCGCCGGCTCTACTTCGACTACGGCATCGAATCGCGCTACGCCCGTTACAAAACCCTTCAGCTCGAAGCAGCAGCCATCGCTGAACACGCCGGCTACGCGCCCGGCCGAACGCTGAAAGTCGAGCACTACCCCGGAGCCGGCCATTCCGAATCTGCCTGGCGCGCCCGCTTCGGCGATGCCATGCGGTTCGTGTGGAGTTGAGGGGCTCGCTCTGCTCGCGTCGCATGTGGACAGGTGGCAAGTAGCAAGTGATCAAGATAGCTGTAGCCACTTGCTACTTGCCCACCCGCAACCCGCCACGCTCGCGAAGCGAGCTTACCGCCGTTCGATGTACTGCATGACGCGGTCCCAGCGGATGCTGCCGTCGTCGGGGTTTACGGAGAAGTAGATGAGGATGGGCCGGCCGATGACGTGGCTCATGGGGACGAAGCCCCACTCCCGGCTATCGCGGGAATCGTCCCGGTTGTCGCCCATGACGAAGAGGTAATCTTGCTCGAAGGTGTAGGTATCTGCCGGCAGGCCATCGAGCTGAAACTGGGCTGGGCCGACGCGGCGGATGGAACGTCCTTCGTGCTGGATGATCACGGGCCGGTACACCGCATAGTTCTCGTTGGTGAGGCGGACGGTGAGCCCTCGGGCCGGCACTACAACGGGGCCGAAGTAATCGCGGTTGAACGAGCTGCCACGCGGGTAGGCAGACACGCCACGCTCAGGCTGGCCTTCCGGAATCGTCACGGGCTCGACGCGCAAGACTCCTGGAAACGCCCCCACGCCGGCCGCCTGCTCTCTCGTGGCGCCATTGAGCACAAGCCGGCGGGGGTTTCGGGTCGATACGATGCGCTCGATGCCGAGTTGGTTGAGCGCTTCGGCCGGCAACACGACGGACTTGTCTGCGAGATACACCCACCATTCCTGCAGCATCTCTGGCCCTAATGGCTGGGGCGTCCCGTTGACGAGCGGCGTCTTCTCCCTGATCTCCAGCGTATCACCAGCGAGCCCGATCACCCGCTTGACATAGGGCGTCCTGCGGTCGATGGGCCCGTCTTCGATGGGCAGGTTGAAGAGAACCGGATCGCCCCGTTTGATCTGCGTCAGCCCGGGCAGACGGGTGTACGGCAGGCCTCCACCTTGCCCTAGAACCGGGCCGCTGGTGAACGGCAACCGAAAGGTCATCGGTAGGCGAGGCCCGTAGTGCAGCTTCGAGACGATCAAGAAGTCGCCGGCTCGCACGTTTCGCTCCATCGATGACGTCGGGATGTTGACGGGCTCGAAGAGAAACAACCGGATCACCAACGCGACCAGCAACGCAAACCCGACCACTTTGGCGACATCGCGAAGGCGAATCCGCCGGCTGGTTGACGTGGGTTCCGTGGTCATGAATCGAAGCGCGAAAGTCAGATGAGGGTTGGCTCGGCCGGCCCTATCAATCGTCCATGGCGAGAACGGCGAGGAACGCTTCCTGCGGGACTTCGACGCGCCCCACTTGCTTCATTCGCTTCTTACCTTTCTTCTGCTTTTCCAGCAGCTTACGCTTCCGTGTAATGTCGCCACCATAGCACCGGGCGGTCACGTCTTTGCGCATGGCTTTGACCGTCTCGCGGGCAATCACCTTGGTGCCAATCGCGGCCTGGATGGCCACCTCGAACATCTGTCTCGGGATCAGCTCACGCAGCTTGCGGGTGAGCTTTCGGCCCATCTCGTACGCCTTCTCACGGTGCACGATGGTCGATAGGGCATCAACTGGATCGCCGTTCAGGAGTACGTCGAGTTTGACCAGGTGGCTCTGGCGGTAATCGAGGATTTCATAGTCGAAGCTCGCATAGCCGCGGCTCACGCTCTTCAGCCGGTCGTAGAAATCGAATACGATTTCGGCGAGCGGCAACTCGTATTGCAGATCGACGCGTTCCGTCGTCAGGTACTGGGTGTTGATGTAGATGCCGCGCCGGTCTTGGCAGAGCTTCATCAAGGTACCGATGTAGTCCGTCGGCGTAATAATCTGAGCGCGGACGTACGGTTCGGTGATGTAATCGATGTCCCCGACGGGCGGCATTTCGCTGGGGTTCTCGACTTGGAGCACCACCTCGTCGCGCATGTGGACGTTGTACTGCACGTTCGGCACCGTCGTGACGATGCCGAGGTCGAACTCTCGCTCCAGCCGTTCCTGGATGACCTCCATGTGGAGCATGCCCAAAAAGCCCACCCGAAACCCAAACCCCAACGCAACCGACGTTTCCGGCTCGTACGTCAGAGCCGCATCATTGAGCTGAAGCCGTTCGAGTGAAGCGCGCAAGTCCTCGAAGTCCGCGCTGTCTTCGGGGTAGACACCGCTGAAGACCATCGGCTTTGCCTCTTCGAAGCCTGGTACCGGCTCGCTTGCCGGCGTCGCTTGGGACGTCACGGTATCGCCGACCTGCGTATGTCGCACGTCTTTGACAGACCCGATGATGTAGCCGACCTCGCCGGCACGCAGTTCATCGACGCGCTCCATGCCAAGTTTCAGCACCCCGATCTCTTCCGCGTTGTACGTCTCGCCGGTTCCCATGAACAGAATCGGATCGCCTTTGCGGAGCGTACCCTCGACGAGGCGCGTGTACACGACCGAGCCTCGGTACTGGTCGAACACAGAGTCGAAAATCAGCGCTTTCAGGGGAGCCTCGGTGTCCCCCGTGGGCGGCGGAACGCGCTCGACGATGGCTTCCAGCAGCGCCGGCACGCCCTCGCCCGTTTTGCCGCTCACGTTCAGAATGTCTTCCCGTTCGCCGCCGAGCAAATCGAGGATGGACTGCGCAACGATTTCGGGGTTCGAACTGGGCAGGTCGATCTTGTTGAGAACCGGGATGATCTCCAGGTCCTGCTCCATGGCCAGGTAGAGATTCGAGATCGTCTGCGCCTCGATGCCTTGCGCGGCGTCCACGACGAGGATCGCGCCTTCGCAGGCTTCGAGTGCCCGGGAGACCTCGTACGAAAAATCGACGTGCCCCGGTGTGTCGATGAGGTTGAAGATGTACTCCTGGCCGTTGTCAGCCGTGTAGTTCATCCGGATGGCGTGGCTCTTGATCGTGATGCCACGCTCACGCTCGAGATCCATGCTGTCGAGCACTTGGTCCTGCATCTCCCGCTCTGTGAGCGTACCGGTTGTCTCGAGCAACCGGTCGGCCAGGGTGCTCTTCCCGTGGTCGATGTGGGCGATGATACAGAAGTTCCGGATCCGCTCTTGCATGCGTTGAGCTATGTTCGTCGGGACAGATAAGGCGTGCGAAACTGATCCAACGCCGAGGGGGGCGCTGTGTTCACGTGGATGAGTGGATGGGTGGTCACGTGGAGGGGTGGATGTGTGGTCAGGCGGAGGCGTGGACAGGTGGTCACGTGGAGGGGCGGATGGGTGGTTGGGGGTGAGCACATGTGATGGGCTGCGTTTTTCCGCAGAGTGGGCGAGATGCAACGAACTCTCTTCTGAACGCTATGCAGGATTTCTTGAGCGCTTCAGGCACTCAAAGAAAGCCGGGTTGGGAGGCCCACCTGAGTCTGGAAGGAACGTATCCCTCATACCGGATACCCCTCTCCTCTACCCTTCCACATGACCACCCATCCACGCCTCCACAAAAAAGAGGGGGCCGACGGATGCCTCCATCAGCCCCCTTGCTCTGTGGCGGTACCAGTTGCATGATTCCGCTCTAACCTCCTCCGAAAGAGCTAAGAATTCTGGTTCCGCCGGTTGGACCGCCTCTGGCATTGCGCTATCAAATCAGCCTCCGAAAGACAGCGCAACGTTGCCCCCTTGTGGTCCATTCATCGGCGCGGGGAAGCGCCGGTCTGTGTGCTAGCTGGGCCTGGTTGAGCGTGGTGCCCATGCCCTAGCGCAGCAACTGCATAGATTACCTACGAGTGCGCGCCGTCAGCTAGCGAAACGGTTCATTCCTGTTCTCCTTGACTCAGTGTTTTCCCTTTGGCATGCCTAGTGCCGGCGGGATGGTTGCCTCTTCGGCCTTGCGGCCAACTGACAGTCTACACATTATTGAATTTAGATGCAAGTACGTGCATCGGTGCAGCACCGGAGGACTGCCTACTCGCTCCCACCACCAGCCAAACGCGGATCTTCTGACGGAGTCTCTTCTTCGCTCGGAGCCTCACCAGCCAAATCGGCCATGTCCTGCCGAGCAACATCGGTTGGTGGCCCGGCTTTGTCGGCCAGGGTAGGCTGGACGAGCTGGTTCTGCATCACCAGCACGGCAACGACGCCCAGCACGATGGCCATGTCGGCTACGTTCCAAATCGGAAAGAGAGACGTGTACCCGCCACCGATGAACGGAATCCACTCGGGCAGCCGGCCTCGCCAAACATCGAAGTGGATGAAGTCGACCACCTGGCCTTCGAGCAGCCCACCATAGCCGAAATAGAGCCCGTAGAACACGCGGTCGATGATGTTACCAATCGCGCCGCCCAGAATGAACGACAGGCCGACGCGGTAGCCAAAGCTCGTGCCGCGCAGGTACCAGAGGTACAAGATGATCAGCACCGTGGCGATCATGGCGAACACCGTCACCAGCATCGGATGCCCGAGGGTGATCCCAAACGCCATGCCCGGGTTCTCAGTGAACGTCAGCTTGAACCAGTCTCCGATTACCGGAATCGACTCGCCCAAGAGCATATTCCGCCGCACCAACTGCTTCGTCGTATG